>CADCPU010000243.1 GCA_902803365.1 Oscillospiraceae bacterium | reverse complement strand
CTTATCCATGTCGTTGACGTGTCTGCGGCTGACGGAAGAGATCCGATAGATGATTTCAACAGCATCAATGACGAGCTCAGGCTCTTTAATGAGCAGCTTGCTTCACGTCCTCAGGTAGTTGTCGCAAATAAATGTGACCTCGCGGATGAGGAGGAGATCGAACTCTTCGTTAATGCAGTTAAAGAAATGGGATATGAGCATATATTCATAACTTCGGGTGCGGCAAGGATCGGTATCCAGCCTCTGATCGATAAAGTGACGGAACTTGTCACAAAGCTTCCTGTTACTCCTATCTATGATGCGACAGAGGAAGAGAAGATCTACAAATTTGAACCTGAAGAGAAGTTCACGATCGAAAAAGATGAAGACGGAGTCTATAACATCCTGGGTAAGTGGGCACATGTTGTATTGGAGTCCACGAACTTCGATAATCCGGATTCACTTTCATATTTCCAGCGTTCACTCATCAACGGAGGTGTCATCGAAGCACTCCGTGCAGCGGGAATTCAAGAGGGCGACACAGTCAGGATCGACGACTTTGAATTTGACTTTGTGGAGTAAAATCAGCGAGATTTTGTACTTTTTCGTAACTATTGAGCGTTTTTCACTTTCTTGTCAATATGAAATGGTTTTGTTTACAATTCGTTAATATTCTACCATAATTGCTCCACAGCAGATGTGTATACTAAAACCATAAAGATTTAAGCGACCTCTTAAATTTGTAATTGAGTTTGATAAGGCTGTTCCAAACGGAGCAGCCTTTTGTTATGCCTGTATTTTCAGTAGTCGAAATGTTTCGCGCAAAAATAAGGACGCGGGTGGGCGTCCTTAATATCTCTCTATAATATGAATGTGAAAATGTGTCCTTATTCTGAAATGAATCCGCTTACCGAATCGTGAATAGAAGAGGCGTTATTTTTGAATGCGGCACATACTTTGTTCGCATGCTCTCTGTCCTCACAGCGGACTTTTGTCATAAATGAGCATCCCTTATCGTCATTGATCGTAAGAACGGCAAACATACCCGTGTCATCTGACTCTATATATGCCTTGATGCTGTTACGCTTGGTGATCTTTTCATTGATGATCGTCTTCGTCTCTTCAAGATAGAGGAGGATGCTCTGCGGAAGGGTGTGCCTTATGTCTTCGAGGATCGCGCTGCCGCCTGCGGTGATATAGAGGATGTCCTCGGAAGAATCGGCGGTCTTGTTGTCGGTTCCGTCTGATTCGGATACCTTCTCCAGCAGATTACTGTTCAGGAGTTCCTTGTAGCACTGGGAAAATGCGAAGAAATCCATGTAGAGAGAATCGAGGCAGCGCTCCATTATCATATGATATGTGGCACCCGGTGCATCGGATACCATCGAAAGTATGATCGTCTTGGCTTTTGCTGTCTCTTCTGCTGTCATGTGATTCTCCTCTTTTTGTAAGATTATATATCAATTTGGGCGGAAATAATGCTCAAAAATCATGAATATGTGAATTTCATGGAAAAGACGCATTTTTCCTACAACAAATTATCAAACGGTGATATACTTTCATATAGTTTTCGATAAAAACATGTGAGGAGAATTAACATGATTAATTTGGATGTATCGAACGTACTCCCATTTATAGGAGGCGAAGAGGCTATCGCAAGGATGGAACCTCAGGTAAAGGTTGCTCACGATATGCTTCACAAGAAGAACGGCCCGGGAAATGACTTCCTCGGATGGCTCGATCTTCCTTCAAACTATGATAAGGAGGAGTTCTCCAGAATCCGCAAGGCAGCTGCAAAGATCCGTAAGGATTCTGATGTTCTCATCGTTATCGGTATCGGAGGTTCTTATCTTGGTGCAAGAGCTGCTATCGAGCTCCTTAACCATTCTTTCGCTAACATCGCGCCTAAGAAGACAAGAAAGAGCCCGATCATTCTTTTCTGCGGTAATTCCATTAGCGCTACTTACCTTGCTGATTTGATGGACGTTATTGAGGGCAAAGATATCTCCGTCAATATCATCTCCAAGTCCGGTACAACAACGGAGCCTGCTATCGCATTCAGGATCTTCAAGGCATACATGGAGAAGAAGTACGGTAAGGAAGAAGCAAGATCCAGGATCTATGCAACAACAGACAAGGCACGCGGAGCTCTCAAGGGTCTCGCTGATGCTGAGGGTTACGAGTCTTTCGTAGTACCTGATGACGTAGGAGGACGTTTCTCCGTTCTTACAGCAGTAGGTCTTCTTCCTATCGCTGTTTCAGGTATCGATATCAAGGAAGTAATGAAGGGTGCAAAGGACGCTTCCAAGGAGTTCAAGAAGATGAGCCTCGAGGAGAATCCTTGCTACAAGTACGCAGCTGTCAGAAACTGCCTCTTGAGATCCGGTTACTCCACAGAAGTAATGGTTAACTATGAGCCATCTTTCCACTATATGACAGAGTGGTGGAAGCAGCTCTACGGTGAGTCCGAGGGTAAGGACGGCAGAGGAATCTTCCCTGCAGGTGTTGATAACACAACAGATCTCCACTCCATGGGTCAGTATATCCAGGACGGCAGAAGAATGCTCTTTGAGACAGTCGTACAGATCGACCAGGCAAGAAGAACATTTGAGATCCCTAACGATCCTCAGAACCTTGACGGTTTGAACTTCCTCTCCGGTATGGATATGAACGACGTTAACCTTAAGGCTATGCAGGGTACAGTACTTGCACACGTTGACGGTAAGGTACCTAACATGATCGTTCACATGCCTGAGCTTACACCTTACTGGTTCGGTCAGCTCGTATACTTCTTCGAGAAGGCATGCGGCATCTCGGGTTACCTCCTCGCAGTTAATCCTTTCAACCAGCCGGGTGTTGAGGCTTACAAGAAGAACATGTTCGCTCTTCTCGGAAAGCCTGGCTACGAAGATCAGAAGGCTGCTCTTGAAGCAAGACTTAAATAATCTGATATTTGTATATCCTGATACCGTCTCTCTTAAGGGAGGCGGTATTTTTTTGCTCGAATCTGCTATAATACATCAAAATCAGTAAGGGGACTGACATTCATGAATCAGGTCAATATATCACGTAAGGATTTAATGTCCGTAGAGAGTCCCGGCCGCTATGTCGGAGGCGAATACGGATCCGTTATAAAAGAAGATATCCTGAAGCAACTCAAGGAGACCGGAACGTGCAAGGAAGTGCGCGCCGCTTTTTGTTTCCCAGACGTATATGAGATCGGCATGAGTAATCTTGCGATGCAGATCCTCTATAAATGCTTGAACGATCTCGATTACTGCTGGTGCGAGCGCGTATTCTCACCGTGGGTCGATATGGATAAGGTAATGCGAGAGCAGGGTTATACGCTCTACTCGATGGAGACAAAGTCGCCGCTTCATGACTTTGATATCGTCGCATTTACGCTCGGCTACGAGATGTGCTATACGAACGTTCTTCAGATGCTCGACCTCGGCAAGATCCCGTTCAGGACATGTGATCGAAAAGAGACCGATCCGCTCGTCATCTGCGGCGGACCTTGCGCATATAATATCGAGCCGATGGCGGACTTTTTCGATATCGCGCTGATGGGTGAGGGAGAAGAGCTCATTCAGGAAGTCGCATATGAAGTAAAGAAATACAAGGACTCGGGCAAGACTGACAGGCACGGCCTGCTCGTTGAACTGTCCAAGATCGAGGGAGTCTATGTTCCTTCGTTCTATGAGCCTAAGTACGAGAACGGCAGATACGCAGGCCTTAATAAACTCGAGGAGACTGCGCCTGATTCCATAAAGAAGAGGATCATAACGGACCTTGATAAGGTTTCCTATCCGACTGATCCGGTCATCCCGAATATCAGGATCATCCATGATCGAGCTTACCTTGAGATCTTCAGGGGATGTATCAGAGGCTGCAGATTCTGCCAGGCGGGATTCATCTACCGTCCTGTCCGTGAGAAGTCACCTGAGACTTTGTGCAGGCAGGGAATAGAGATAGAACATAACACGGGCTATGACGAGCTCGGAATATTGTCATTGTCTTCAAGTGATTATACGGGCCTTCATGAACTGACTGACGGTCTTCTTGATGCTTTTGAAGGAAGACATACGAGTCTGTCGCTGCCTTCACTTCGTATCGATAACTTTGCGCTCGATCTTATGGAGAAGGTATCCAAGACAAGAAAGACGGGTCTTACGTTCGCGCCTGAAGCGGGAACGCAGAGACT
>CADCPU010000242.1 GCA_902803365.1 Oscillospiraceae bacterium | reverse complement strand
TAATGTAAAAGCTATTATCTTGTTGATCCCGCGCTTATTCATCTTCACCAAGTATCCTGTCTGCGATCTGTTTTACAGACATTGTACTAGTATCGATAAGATTATCAAGCGCCGAAAAATCCTGTAAGGACTTTAGGCTCACCTTAAGCCACTCGTCAGTCCTCCATTCGCATGCGGAATCAGAGTTCCAACGCTTTATAAGTTCTTCCTCACTGCACATGAGCGTTACATCTCTGAGCTCAAGGCCCAAGGATGAGATGCCGTCTTTGATGCTCTGTCTGACATCCGGATCATCCATCAGCCAGACAAGGACTATCATATTGCACACGGAGCATTTTTTGTAATTGCCGATAAGATGAAGAATGTTGTCGACAGCCATCTCACGGGTCTCGCGATTTCCGACAAAGGGATGGATATCGAGGCACCAGTCGCCGTCGATAAAGGCGGTACCCGGATTATTGTCCGCGATATATTTTCCGACTGTAGTCTTGCCCACACCCATGGGACCGTTGATGACTATGACCTTCATCAAAAACTCCTTTATTTGAAGAGCGGATCGCCGCCTGCTGCAGCTGCGAAGATATGAGGCTTCTTGCCGTCTCTGTTACCTCTTATGATAACAACAGGCATATTCATAGCGCAACGATAAGGTGAGATATAACGAACCTTCTTGACATAGATCTGTTCTTCCTCGCACCATACCGATACGTACTGACGGTTGTTGATCTCGCTTCTCATAACAACAACACCGTTAGCGACCTCATATGAATCGCTCACCTTACAATCTAAGACGATCCTTACGACATTAAGGATCGCAAGGAGCATAAATACTCCGCAAGCTCCCATATATAACGGCTCCATTCCAAAAGTCTTGAAAACATAAAGGAAGAAGAAAAGGCAGATAAATACCATTACGATAGAGATCGGGATAGCACCCCTGTGGATCTTCTCAAGTCTTCTGAAGTTGGCGCTCTCTTCTTCTGTCGCCCTTCTGAAGTTAAGGTCATCTACCGAACCCTTGTACTGTGAATAATTCATTCCATCTAACATTTCATATACCTCCAATGTTGTTACAAACAAATCCAACATTGAAGATTAAATCAAAAAAACGATATTTGCGCCACCTCTAAAACTGCAAAATAAAAACGGCTATGAAAGATTCATAACCGTTTTCGATATCATAATAAGATATATTTACTTTTTGATCTCAGTTACCGTTCCGCCTTCTGCCAAGACGCTCTCACGATAGCACTGGTTCCTGTCTTCAAAAGATCCGTGCCAAGCTGAATCGCTCTTATATACTTTCTGTGCTCTGTAGTCAGAAATTACATTTCCGTTTTCGAGCCTCAGGTCACTGAAATAACAAGCATCGTATGTTTCCTTGTCACCGCTTTCAGATGTGTACTTCAACTTATAGATAACTACATATCTGTTGGTCTTCTTAACATTGCGGATAAAGTACGCGCTGTCGAACTCGGCCCCCTGGAAAGTGTAGTCGATCCACTCTCCGTTTTTATAATCGTTTACGTTGTCTCTATTCTCGATAAACGTCTTGCCTGCTTCGATCAGATTCTCGTTTACTTCATCAGAGATGGCCGAAGCCTCAAAATCAAATTTAGGTATGACCACGGCTTCTGCTTCAATGAGTTCCTTTAAGGGAGGTGTCAGGCCGTAATGAACACCCAGTTGATAACCGCCGAAGATAAAACCGAAAAAGATTGCAAGCCCTATCAAAGCTGAGATCTTGGCGGAAATGGCCCTGCCTACTCTCTCGCTTCTCTTGCGACTATACTCACGCTTCTCTGCCGCTAACCTCGACTGTTCCATCTGCCTGTGCTTGATCTCAAGAAGTTCCTTCTCATGTTCGAACTCTCTTGCAGCACGCTCATCTTCGGTCTGGAGCTTCTCATGCTCTACATCAGCATCGTCATAATCAATAGCAAATGCGCCTCCGCAAGAATCACAGCACAAATTATCTCCGATCTTCTTCAACTGAGCTCCACAGTTAGGACAAGTAAGATTTACTAATTTCATTAACACACCCCCAATTGGCTACTCTAACCGTTTTACGATATGATTATACCAATATAAGGGGAATTTATTTTGATTTCTTTGCGAAATTACGCTGATATTTACCAAAAAGATCTGTGCGCGTGTATCAGGCAACCTTTGTGCTCGCTTTCTTAAAGCCGTTAAAGAGGAACAGCCCCATACCGGCGTTAAAGCCCGTAGCCGAAAACAGACTGAAGCGCTCCACGATGCCGAAGCAGGACTGAGGAAGTGCGCCGTTTTCGATCGCGGCGGTGCCGATCGCTCCGATAAACATCATTCCGAGAGCTACTGCGGCGATAGAACCTATATCTCTAACCCTCTTGTCTTTGGCACCTGCTACGATGAGTACGGTAAGCGAAGCTATCGACAGAAGCACAACAGCCGCCGTAACTGCAATATGCATTATCTCCTGAAAAGAAGCAATGTCCTTGCCTGCATCGACTAGCGGAAACATCTTGAAGCCTACGCAAGATATCAGTTCCATTATGTTGAACAGGTAAAGACCTGTGCGGAACAGCCTGGTCCCCACTTTATTCTCAGAGACGAAAACTGATACGCACGTAATGCATACGATGCCGCCAACATTATAAAATGCAGATATCCTCTCCCAGAGCATCCTCGAAGGTGCAGTCTCGGCCGACAAGTCGCTTACGGCCTGTGACATCCAATCGTAGCCCGGAAATGCCATCGGGGCAAAGATCGTTGCTGCAAGATATGAGATAAAAGACAGTATGCCCGCCAGCCCGATCCAATTGATAAGTTTTTTGTTCATTGTTGATCCCTCACTTTTTCGCGTATAAACGACAAAACTCTTCTATGTATCCTTGTAACAACCTGCCGTCCGGTTCGCCACCCGAAAACCTGATATCCATCTCGTATTCGATGATCGCATGGACAGCCATAGTAAATGAGAAAGCAGCAGCATCGACATCAGCAAAATCAGCGGTGCCCTTTACCTGAAGAGCATAAAAGATCGACTTCGTGGCATTTATCATAGTTTGAGTCTCTTTGACCAGGATGTCCGCCGCGGCACTGTTGATCGAGCGCTCGGACATAATGATCTTATAGAAAAGAAACATCTCGGGATCTTCGACCATCTTCTTGTACGAGAATACCGCACCCGTTAAGATATCCTTCAGGGAATGGTTTCCGATCATGGTGGTAAGATCTCCGCCTGCGGCGTTACGGGCCTTGGAAGCATTCCTCAACACTTTGTACATCTCCTCAATTATCTCTTCTCTAGATGAAAAGTGATTATAAAGCGATGCCTTGGTGATCCCTACCCTGTTGGCGATCTGCTGCATGGATACTGTACCGAGGCCGTTCTCTGCCGCCAGTTCCAATGTTGCCTTGATTATCTCATCTTTTCTGTTCTTCATGGTGACCTCCGGAGGTATTTACTACCACTCGGTAGTTAATT
>CADCPU010000241.1 GCA_902803365.1 Oscillospiraceae bacterium | reverse complement strand
GCCCCAATGGCAAGAGATTATAACGATCTGACAACCCTCGCCGCGAAGCTTGTCGATCGCATTATACATGGCCTGTCTGTCATTCGGGAAAGTAGTTCCTGCCATACCGATCTTGATGCCCTTGCACTCATAGATCGCGGTATGCGTCTCGTCGCTCCAGAGGATGCCTGCACCATCCAGGGTATCCTGGGTGTCAGCTCTTCCCTGTTCCCAGTAATCGTCAGTGTGATTGTTCGCGATATTTACGCACTCGATGCTGCCGTATGTGAGCATGTCGACATACTCGGGCGGCGCTGCAAAACAGAACTCCTTGGTTCTGTGCTGCGTTACGTTAGTGAGCGTGCCCTCAAAATTAGCCAACGTCATATCGTCCTTGGAGAGGACTTCGCGTGCATTCTTAAAGCAATATTCGGGATCACCGCCCGTGACCGCCATAAAGCCCTTGGATGAGCCCTTCCACTGCAAGGCCTCTGCAAGCGTGCAGTCACCGATGAAACTCACGAGAAGCTTCGTCTGCTCAGGCGCCTCAGTCGGCTCGGGCTCCGTCGTCTCAGAAGCAGTAGTCTCTTCTGAAGATTCAGCGGTCTCTTCAGGCGCACTTGAATCTGCGGGTGCACCGGTTGATGCATCCGCAGAAACTTCGGTCACAGAAGTCGGATCTGCCGCCTGTTTATCCTTACACGCGGCACACATTGAACACAGCATCACGGCAAGAGTGACGCATGCGACAAGCTTATGTCTTTTCAATTCATTATCTCCGTTTCGTTATCAGTCTTCGAGCGGTACGTATGGGATCTCGAGGATCTGAGTCCTTACATAGTAACCGGACTTTGAGAAGAATTCGTCAGGCCAATGTCCTGCCAACTTCTCTTCAGCTGTGAGGATATTGGACTGGAATCTCAAAGCATTTGACATCTCTGCCTTAGCACCGCCGATCGACCAGTTACACCAGGAGATGTTATTCTCCTTCATGAATGCGATCCACTCGTCAGAAGCTGCCGTATCGACCTTGCCGTTACCGGAATCAGCGGTCGTTCCCCACTCTGTACAGAACAGAGGCAGACCTGCCTCGATGGAACTCTTATAGACATCCATGTGCTCATCATGATGAGAAGCAGCATAGAAATGCATCGTATACATGAGGTTCTCGCCCGTAAGAGGAGACTTGGCAGCCTCATCAGTTCTGGAACTCCATACAGGTGTACCTACGATGATGATATTATCAGGGTCATTTGCTCTGATTACAGGAATGATCTCCTCTGCATAAGGCTTGATACAGTTCTCCCAGCCTACCTCGACTTCAGGATCTGCAAAGGATTCGCCGTTAGGCTCGTTACAGATCTCATAGATGATGTTAGGAGAATCACCATAGATAGCGGAGATCCTGGAGAAGAAATCCTTAGCCTCTTCCTTATACTGGAGAGGGTCACCGTCATCGAGGATATGCCAGTCTACGATAACGTAGATACCCTGGTCGATACAAAGGTCGATATCATCACAGATGATCTGGAAATATTTGTCGGGATTTCTGATATATGCTTCACCGCCGCCTGAGCCGACAGTGTACATTGCAAGTCTCAATACCGAACATCCCCAGTCCTCAGCCAGGGTCTGAACAGTATCCTTATTAAAGAAGTCTCCGCACGTGTTGATACCGTACGAACTCATACCGCGGAGCTGGATCGGATCACCGTTCTCGTTAACGATATCGGTACCGACTACCTTGAGCTGACCGTTAACGTCTACGACGCGCTCGGTGACCTGTGCCGTACTGAACGGGCCGTGTGCCGGCTCAGTCTCCTCCGGCTCGGTCTCTTCGACTTCGGAAGCCTCCGTCTCCTCAGCTATAGTCTCTTCGAACACAACCTCGGCCTCGGTCTCAACAGGCCTTGTTACCTCAGGAGGATATGTCTCATCAGGCAACTTTTTGGAACATGAAGATGCGGTCAGAGCCGCGATCAGGATTACTGATAAATTGAACAATCTTTGTTTTTTCATAAGCCAAACCTCGACGATTTTATGTGCTCGAAAAGCACCCAATTTTGATTATACAAATAAACCGAAATAAAAAAAACGAGTATTTTTTCAAGAGCTCCGCAAATTGGTCTTTATTAACAAAAATTTATTAATGATTTACAAAAAACATTTTGAAATATTGACCTTTTGTAGCATAATATTATTGATAGAACTTAACCTATGGGGGGTGATCAGTTTGGCAAGTATTGATGCTATAATTGATAAGCTTTTAAAACAGGGCAGAAAAGGCAAACTCGACGCTTTGATAAAGGCTTCTTCCAATGACGAAGACGAGATCCGTGCAGCCGCAGCAACAGCGATGGGCTACATCAAGACTTATGAGTCAGGAATGGCATTGATTCCTCTTTTGAGAGATCCTTCACCACTAGTTCGTGCTTCGGCAGCTACTTCAGTAGCCGAGATCAACGCAAAACATTGCGAGGAATATGTAAAGAAATTGGCATTTGCAGATTCTGATCCCACGGTCAGAGAATGTGCTAGAGAAGCTTTTGATAAGCTCCGCACCAGAGTAGTATGATTTAGGGCAAATTATCGTACACTATGTGAGGTTGTTCTGTTAAACAAACCAAAAGGATCGTCAATCGACGATCCTTTTTCTATGCTCTTTTATATTTACTTGTCAGATGATTTCTCGTAGATAGTGACTGATACCGTATCGTGCTGGACCTTGTCCACACGGAAGTATACATGATCGTCCCTAGGCTCGACCTTGATCGGCAATTCCTTAACGCCCGGATCTGTAACATTCGAATAGTCGATCGTCGCAACTACATCCTTCGGCTGGAGATTCTCTATCACCTTCTGTCGACCGACGATATCTACCGTTACCGTATCAACGATATACTGATACTCGTACTGGCTCGGGAGTTCCTGATCGTAGGAGATCGGTACCGTAATCTGCTTTGTGATGACCGGGTTGTTCGTGATCTGAACATAGATCCAAAGACCGAACGACAGCAAAAGTGAGATCACTGCCAAAACGATCTTCTCAGAGATCGAAGCAGCAAGAGTCTGACTTCCAAAGAGGTCCTTACGCTCGGCTTCAACAGTCTTGAGCATATAAGTACCTTCCATCTTCCCTTCCTTGGCTACCGCAAGATCAGGAGCAGGCTTAGTCTCAGCCGTAACGACCTTCTTCTTTCTGAATCCGAAGGCCTTCTTAAGACCGCCCTTGTTATCTTCAACAGCCGTAACACCGAGAAGGTATTTAAGATTAGCCTCAAGTTCCGAACTGTTCTGCATCTCATAGAGCTTACCGTTAACTGCGATCGAGGTCTTTCCTCTCTCCTCTGATACGGCGATCGCGATCGTATCGCCCATCTCACTTGCACCTACTGCAGCCCTGTGACGTGTGCCCGTCCTGTCGAGCGAATGCATCGTGACCGAGAGCGGCACATGGCAGCGGGCCGCGATGATCGTGCCGTTACGGATCAATACCGCACCGTCGTGCATAGGCGCGCCCTTGTAAAAAAGCGACTGCAAAACGGAGTTGGTCACCGAAGATTCAAACTTGACGACATTCTCCTGCATCAGGAGCTCATCAAGTCTTGTGTTGCGCTCGATAAGGATCAGAGCACCCGTATAAGACTTTGACATCTCTTTACATGCGAGACAGATCTCGTGGATGAGATTTGACAGACGTGTCTTGTCCGTATCGTTCGAGCCTGCACCGAGCATTCCCTTGATCGAAGTAAATGACTTGATACCAACGGTCTCGAGGATCCTTCGCAGCTCAGGCTGGAAGATAACGACGAACATTATCGCAAATATATAAAGGAAATTACTGAATACATAACCGACGAGCTCGAGTCCCAGGAGATTACAAAGGAGAACAAAGGCACACACGAAGATGATACCCTTGACGAGCTGCCAAGCTCTGCTGTGCTTGATGAACAGCAGCATAAGATACAAAAGGATCGTTATGAGGAAGATATCGAAAAAGGCTCGCACGAGATCTCCGACTCCGCCGAAAAACAGCGTGCCGTTATTAAGACTCCGGAACAACTCACTGATAAAATCGATGACCTTGTTGATAAAAGACAAACAAAGTTCCTCCCCACATCACAACCTATACTAAAATATAATTATAACATATATATTAAGGAATCAAGCAAGACCCTCGACTATTTCAGTCTCGAGTTTTGCGACGTCGCAGAGCGTGATCTTGCGTCCGTCGACCTTGATCAGTCCGTCCTTTTCCATCGCGATCAATTCTCT
>CADCPU010000240.1 GCA_902803365.1 Oscillospiraceae bacterium | reverse complement strand
GGTTAAGCCGCCGAAGTATCCTGCCGGAAGTCCCAGGATCGTACCGAGCGTCAGCGCGATCGCGATACCCGAGACGGATATGAGGAGCGTATAGCCCGAAGCGGCTAGGCAGCGCGAGAATACATCTCGGCCGAAGTTATCGGTTCCGAATATGTGCGCTGCAGAAGGTGCCAGGAGCTTATCTGCAGGCGAAGTCGCGTTAGGCGGATAAGGTGTCCAGATAAGTCCGATCAGGAAAGCCAGGACGACTATCCCGAGAAGGATCGAACCGACGATAAAGTAATTCTTCTTATGTGTACTCATGCGCGGTCCTCCTCTCCAAGACTGATCCTCGGATCGGCAGCCGCAGTCAGGATGTCAGCTGCAAAATACAGGAGGACCGTGATGCCTGCGAGGTATAAGACCATACCGGACAGGAGAGGGAAGTCTCTTCTTGATATCGCTGCGATGAGGAGCCTTCCGAGGCCGGGGAGGTTAAATACCTGCTCGACGATGAGGCTTCCTCCGAGGATATCGGAGAGAACGAGCGAGATGACCGTGATGGTCGAGACATTCGAGTTCGGAAGGATGTGCTTGAACATGATCTTAAGGTCCGTAAGGCCGTGGCTCTTTGCCGTCCTAACGTAGTCCGAGCTCTTCTCGGTCAGGATCGAAGACCTTAAGAACTTGAATGTCATTGCGATCTTTGGAAGCGCGATGCAAAAAGACGGCAGCAGGAGACTTACGACATATCCGCCGAAGTTTACTGACGGCGCCGTATATCTTCCGAGCGCGAAAAATCCGAACACGCTGCTCGAGATAATAACGAGAAGTATCGACAGGACAAACGGCGGTATCGCAAAGAGCACGTGGCCTATTACGGACAGGATCTGGTCAAGGATCTTGCCGGGCTTACGGCTGCCTGCGATCGCCATCGGATAGGATATGAGGATGACCATAATGAGCGCGATGATGCTCATGCCGATCGTGACCGGGAGTCGGTCTGCGATAAGAGTCGTGACCGGCTGCTTATAGGCCGCAGACGTACCGAGGTCGCCCGTGAAGGCACCTCTTATCCAATCGAAGTACTGTATATATATCGGCCTGTCGAGACCGAGTTCTGTACGGAATTGCTGAAGCTGTGCTTCCGTGGCATTAGGTCCGAGTATAACGGATGCCGTGTCTCCCGGTATTACGGAGAACGCGAAAAAGGTCAGAAGCGACACTATGAGCAATGTGATGAGCAATTCGACTATGCGAATGACAAAGTAGCGAAGTTTGCTGCCCATGTACTACCTCCGTCCCCTTGATCTTTGATGGAATGCAACATAGATATATTGCATTTATTTTCGATTAAATGCAAACGCCTCGGAGGAGACCCCCAAGGCGTAATGCGGAAAAGAATCGAATATTTACTTGGAAGCAAGGTGAACGGTGGACATATCCTGTACGTACATAGGATAGAGTTCATAGCCCGTTACCCTGTTGTTGATAGCACATGTGCTGTACGGATCCTGGATATAGCAGGAAGCCGCATCCTTTGTAAGGAGCGCCAGGAGCTTGTGATAAGAATCGATCTTTGCCTTGTCGTCGGATTCGCCCGGGATAGCTCTGATGATCTTATCGAATTCGTCGTTTCTATAGTTGATGAAGTTTCCGTCAGCCTCGGAATCGTATCTTGAGAGTACGTCGTAAGGAGCGTAGTCACTCGTGAGTGCGATGATCGTGGACTGATAGTTTCTTCCCTGATATGTGTCTGAGAGCCATGTAGCCCAGTCGACCTGCTCGATCTCAGCCTTGATGCCGACCTTGGAGAGCTGGTCTGCGATAGCTACGCCTGTGTTTACGTGAACGAGGTAGTTACTCGGAACGGTGATCGTCATCTCGAAGCCGTTCTCGTAACCTGCATCCTTAAGGAGGCTCTTTGCCTTTTCGATATCCTGGTCAAAAGTGCCGTCGAGGGAAGTGTCGTAAGCATCGCCCATAACAGGACTCATACCTGTCGTAAGCTTCTCGCCTGCGCCGTCCATCGTGAGGGAGATGATGTCATCTCTGTTGAGAGCATAGTTCATTGCTTCTCTTACGCGGATGTCGTTGAATGGCTCGACATCGTTGTTGAGAGCGAAGATCTGTACCATATTGGATCCCTTGCTCAATACTGTGAAGTTGTTCGGATCGAGCTGCTCCGTCTTATCTGTTGTAAGGTAAGGGAAGATGTCGATCGAACCGTTCTGGAGCTCGAGGAAACCTGCATCGAGATCAGAACAGATCTTGAAGCTTACGGAATCGAGGTAAGGGAGGTCGCTCTGCCAGTAGTTCTCGTTACGTACGAGCTTTACTTCCTGACCGATCGTATATGAATCGAACTTGAAAGGACCCGTACCGATCATTGATGTCTCGATGTCGTCGGCTCCTTCAGGGATGATGCCTACCGTGAAATATGAGAGCAGTTCGCTGTTAGGCGCGTCGAGCTCGACCTTGACCTTGTTGCCGTCAGAAGTAACGTTTGAGATGGCATCAAGAGTGGATACGAGTGCCGTGCCGTCCTGATCAGGCAAAAGGCCTGCTGCTCTGTTGAGGGAATATACGACGTCGCCTGCATCGAGGTCGCTGCCGTCGTGGAACTTGACGCCGTCCCTTATGGTGAACTCATAAGTCTTAGCGTCTGAAGATACTGCTACATCAGTTGCAAGGCAAGGATT
>CADCPU010000239.1 GCA_902803365.1 Oscillospiraceae bacterium | reverse complement strand
TGTGGATCGTGCTCAACCGCGATTTCTTCCTTACATATCAGTCACCGTATGCTTATTACGGTATCTCAAGGAATGCAGGCGATACGACGGGCGACTATCAGGCAGAAGGTTCTTTCTGGAACCTCGTGTTCGCACCGCTCCTCAACTACATCGACAGTAACTACGCTAACTACCCGGTAGGCAATACTCCGGGTGCTTACGATTCTTATTTCTACTGGCCGGACGATACGTCGCGCCAGAGGATCATGGGTATGCCTTGGAAGAACAATGATGTCATGACGGGCAATATCAAGATCACCAAGACTTTTGACCTGCCGCGCGATCTTAACATGAGTGACGTCGAGGCTGTAAAGTTCAACGTTATCTCCAACAAGGGTACGATCGTGGGCACTTTCGCTGCTACGGGCGACGGCGCTCAGGCAACACAATCCAGAGGCGTATACACATTGAATATTCCGGTCAACACAACCGAGACTTACACGATCGAAGAGGTAGGTGGCGCGCTAGGAAACATTCAGCGCATCACTACTTACAGCGTAAACGGCACGAGCGCGAACGGCAGCAAGGCAACCGGCGTTGCATCCGGCTCGACGGTCGACTTTGTAAATACATATGTATCCGAGAATACTTCCTGCACGATCGAGAAGTACTTCCGCGACAAGAACATCCTTAGTCCTGACGAATTGAGGGGTATCGAGATCGATCTCGGTAAGATCAACGCAGCGGGCGAAAAGGAGATCGTAAAGACTCTGACTATCGGCGAAGATTTTAAGTTCGATACTTCCAAGGGCTGCTACTATGTCGTAATTAACGACCTCGATCCTGAGGCGCAGTACTTCGTAGTAGAGAAGAACTGCGACTACCATTACTATGAGGCAGAGCATACTTTCGCGATCTCATACATTAACGGAAACGGCGAAAAGGCAAAGGTCGCTGAGACAGACATGATCTTCGATGATGCGATCGGTTACTGCACAACGCCTCAGCTCCTTGGCAAGAACAACGTAACAAAGCTTGCGAACACTTATGAGCTTCTTACGGGTACACTCGAGATCGTAAAGACGATCGAGGGCGATATCACTGACGAAGACAAGGCAGGTCTCACATTCACGGTAACAGACAGCGAAGGCAAGACGATCGGAACTTACGTGCTCGGAACTGACTTCACCTACGATGCTGATACGGACACATATAAGAAGGTCCTCACAAATGTTGATGCCAGAAAGACATACACGGTAGAAGAGACTTTGTATACAGTAGACGGCTATAACGTTAGTGTCACGTACACGATCGGCGGGGATTCGACTGACGGCGCCAAGGCTTCTGACGTAACGGTTAAAGGCGGCAATACAACGACAGTCGCTTTTACGGACAGCTATGCTACACCTACGGCAAGACCGACTGCCACTCCAACAGCTGCTCCTACGACCAAGCCGACAGCAAAGCCTACGGCTAAGCCGACGGCTTCCGCTTCAGCAACTGCAACTCCTGCTGCTACAACGGCAGCAAAGCCGACTCAGGCAGTAACGAGCACTACAACTGATGAAGACAAGAATGTCGTTTCTTCCTCTAAGGATAAGGATACGGCTACAGTAGTTACATCTGATACTGATTCCGAATTGAACACGAGCGCTGATTCAGCTGCTGCAACGGCTACTCCGACGCCTGCACCTACAGCGACGACTGCACCGACGGCTACTCCGACTGCGGTGCCGGATAAGACGACGAGCCGCATAACGAAGACGGGTGAGACGATATCCGTTTTCGCGATCGCGGGATTGGCATTCCTGGCAATGGCCGCAGGAACGTTCACGATCCGCGCCAAGAGGACCAAGAAAGAAGATAACTAAGACATAAGGGGCGTCTCGAGCGAGATGCCTCTTTTTTATTGTAGTGATACAATAGTCGTGAATAACGGATAAGGAGATATGATCGTGAAGATCCTGATAGCTGAAGATGATAATGCCTTAAGAAGGTTGCTGTTCGATCAGTTGAGCGGCGACGGGTACCAGGTCGTGGAGGCGGGTAACGGCAAGGAGGCGTACGACCTCTTTGTAGCTGAGCACCCGGATATGGCGATCCTTGATGTCATGATGCCCGTGATGGACGGTTTCTCGCTCCTGACAAAGATCCGCGAGACGTCCGAGATGCCCGTCATCTTCCTGACGGCAAGAGGCGAAGAGATCGATAAGGTCAGCGGACTTAGAATGGGCGCGGACGATTATCTCGTTAAGCCGTGGGGCATGAACGAGCTCCTGGCCAGGGTCGAGGTGCAAAAGCGCCACATCAAGGTGCAGGATTCGGCTTCAAAGATCATCGAATCGGGCAACCTCAAGATGGACTTTGATAACGGTGTGGTGCTGAAGGACGGCGCCCCCGTGAGCCTTAATTCCAAGGAATATCATATCCTTAAGTACCTGTCCGAGAACAAGGGCAAGGTCGTCACCAAAAGGCAGATCTACCAGGCTGTCTGGCAGGAAGACTATGTCTATGACGACAACACGGTGATGGTGCAGATCTCGCACCTGCGCTCCAAGATCGATGATGAGGACAACAAGCATATCGATACCCTCGTGGGCATCGGGTATCGCTTCAGCTGATATTATGAGAAAAGAACGCACAACGAGCAAACTCCTGAAGAGAAGATTTATCTGGACGATATTTGCGACTATCGTATTGTCCTTCTTTCCGCTTGCCTTGCTCGCGCTCGCGAACGTATTGTTCCCGGATCCGCTATCGAGTGCCCCGTCAGCCTACGACAGGCTCCGCGAAGATCCGCACGACATATATTTTCAAGACTATATCGAAAATGACGGCAGTGCGGCCGTTGTCGATAAAGACCTTAACGTCACGGAGCTCGGCGGTCCCGCGATCTTCGGGAAGGATAAGATCACTGCGGAAGAGTGGGGCGAGTTCCTGTCTTTGGAAGCTACGAAATATCAGGATACGTTCGCATATTATGACGGCGCGGAGCCATATTGGCTGATCCTTAGAGCTCCGGCCAATTTCAGGTATGTCTTGAGCATCAATTTTGATAGCGATATGCCGAGCACTTACCCGACGGCCGGTCTGATCCTCGGGATCTTAGTAGTCTACTTTGCGGTCCTCATAAGCTTCGGTGTGATCTATTCATCCAAGACCGCCAAAGAGATCAAGGCGATCGAAGCCGAGGAAGAAAAGAAGCGTATGCTCCTCGTATCCGAGATCTCGCACGATCTTAAGACGCCGCTCGCGAGCGTTCAGGGCTACAGCGAGATGCTCCTTGAAAAGAAAGTTAACGATGAGACCCGTCAGGACTATCTTAAGCTGATCCACGATAATTCCGTCAGGACCAACGAGATCCTGCAGAGCCTTTTCATGTATTCCAAGCTCGAGAGCGCGGGCTATCAGATCAAGCCCGAACGGACCGACATATGTGAATTTACGAGGCTTATCATCGCGCAGTATATAACGAAGTTTGAGGATGCCGGCTTCAGTTATGAGTTCGACGTGCCCGAAGAAGAGATATTTGCAGATATCGACGGCGAACTAATGAGGCGCGTCTTTGATAACCTTCTCGAAAACTCTTTGAAGTATAATTCGCGCGGCACGAAGATCCTGATCGGCGTTACCGGCGGCAAGCAGGTGGAGATCACCGTGGCGGACAACGGCCGCGGCATTCCTTCTGAGCATAAGGCTAAGATCTTCGAGCCGTTTTACCGCGCTGACCAGGAGTCAAAGGGCAGCGGCCTCGGCCTTGCGATCGTAAAGCAGATCGTCGAGATGCACGGCGGCAAGATCGTGCTCATCCCTTCCGAGGGCTGCAAATGGCTCATCACTCTTCCTTTGACTAAAATTTAAGACGGATTTAAGACCGCTTACAGATCTCCTAAAGACTCGGTTGATAGATTAAAGGCAACCAAGTTTTAAGGAGTGATAGATCATGGAAAAAAAGAAAAGATGGCTTATCTTAAGCATTGTCGTCTGCGCCCTGGCGCTCGTGCCACTGGCGATCGCATCAAAGTCGACCGAGAGTCTGGACAGTGATATCGTAATGGGGACGATCACCTCCATCGCCAGGCTGACCACGGCGATCTTGTTGATCGTTTACATAAAGAAAGTCTACAAGATAAAGATCGGCATCAAGCGGGAGTCCCTCTTTAAGGGTATGTTCTGGCACGGACTTGCGATCATACTCTTTACTGCTGTCGCGGTGGCATTGGGCTATGTAGCACCCGAAAAGTCTGTTCTCGAGGCCCTTCCTGTTTTGCTGTTCTACCTGGTGGTAAATCTCCTCATCGGACTTTTCGAGGAAGTTCTGTGCAGAGGTTTGCTGTTCAATGCCTTTAAGGCTTACTTCGGTGACAACAAGAAAGGCGTTTATCTGTCTGCTTTCTTGTCCGCATTCCTGTTCGGCGCGCTGCACCTCGGCAATCTGAACGGCAGCAATACGGTATCAACGATCACACAGATCATCTACGCAACATTCTTCGGAATGCTCTTTGCGGTCATCTATTACCGCACGGGCAATCTCCTTTCCTGCATCCTGCTGCACGGCATCGTCGACTACGCAGATGCTTTCTGGAAATGTTTCCTCAACGACAGGCTGGCTGCTCAGTTGGTCGAAGAGACTACTGATTCATCGATCGGTGAGGCATTCGTGACTTTGGCTTTGACGTCGATATTTATGATCGCGGCCCTCGTGCAGCTCAAGATAGTGTTCAAGAACAAGACACCTAAGGTTCGTCTGGAGCGCGCGTCTGCGTGACCGGCCTCGGGCAGCCGCAGATGCCGCAGAAGTTCAGGGTGGAGAGGCTGCCGCACTTCGGGCAGTTCCAGGTCTCGACCGTCGGGCGCTTCTTGCCGCACTCGGTGCAAAAGTTCAGGCTGTTTTCGCAGCCGCAGCTGCAAGTCCAGTTGCCGACGACTTTGGGAATGTAGACTGTCTGGACCTGATCGGGCAGGGTGACGATGCAGTAGTCGTTTCTGGAAGATCTGAAGACGATTATGAAAGCCACCACGAACATCACGTTTACGAAGCCGAGCCAGAGGAAGAAGCCGATGCCGAGCGTGAGGTCGTCTTCGGAGGCGACGCACGCCATTATCACTGCGTCGTAGATGCCGTGGACGATGATCGGGACGATGAGCGACAGGAGAGTGTTGATACGGTAGCTCTTTTTCTTGCCCGTGAGCTTGGCGTACTTGGATCTGCTGTAGAAGAAGCCCATGAAGACGGCAAAGCATGC
This sequence comes from Oscillospiraceae bacterium, assembly GCA_902803365.1. Next base: position 1,594 of record CADCPU010000239.1, on the reverse strand, counting down.
GTGGCCCGGGACGGCGGTGAGCATGCGGAGGATCGCGGTTCCGACGCCGTTCATGAAGACGTAGCCGACGTTTTCGAGCGCGGCGAATCCGAGTGAGACGAAGACGGAATAGACGATCGCGTCATAGCTGTGGTCGAAGTTCTTGTTCTTCCAGGTGATGAGCCTTAAGACGAGATACTTGCCGAGCTCCTCTGCCGGGCCGACGATGAGCATCGTAAAGAGCACGACGTTCAGGACTTCGTCATAAGGGACCGCGTAATCGAGGATGTACTGACCGATGCCTTCGATTATCATGGCGGAGACGGTGGTGCCCATGCCCGCGAAAAAGAGCGCGATCAGTAGGCCTTTGGGTTCTTTTTCCTTTTTGTCCTTGAAATAAATGAATGCCAACAGCCCGATTACCGGGATCATTGCCAATGCTAATAACATAACTTACTCCTTTAATAAAATTTATGTATCCATCGTTTTTTAGGATAGCATTTTAAAATCGGAGTGTAAAACATTCAGGCTGTCTTCTTCGGAAGGCGGCTCGATACTGCGGCGACGAGCTTGTCAAATACCCACTTGACCGCGAGAGGTCCCAGAAGTCCGATAGCCACATAGGCCAGTTTGATATTGGGACTTATCTCCCACTGGTACCACTCAGATCCCTGGAAATATTCGATATCGAAATACGGCAGCTCGATGATGTGCCGGCTGATAAGGAGCAGGATGCAGTTGAAGATGTTATAAAAAGAGATATGAAGGCCCATTATCCAGAAGGTGTTGCAGGATACATAGTTGACGAACTTGCTGTCCTGCACGGGCTTGCCGATGAGGTCGACCAGCGTGAGCCAGAAAGTGATGCCGACTATTGAAGAGATGAGCGGCGTTACAAAATACGGGCTCGTCATGCCGGCTAAGTCGTCGAGGCTGTCGAAAGCGACGTCATACGGATTCGGCAGGTATATCGTTCTTATCATATTGAATATGAGGAGCCCGAAAAGAAGTGCGATCTTGCCGCCGCCCGGCATCGCGTCGTGCTTTTTCTCGAACTTGTCTCTGTAGATGATGCCGAGTTCAAGGAACGGGAGCATGAACATGACCTTGAGCGGGTGCAGGGAATAGCTGAGGGTTCCGGGATCGCTCGTGTGTGCGATATACACGGCAAAGAAGTGAAGTCCCGCGAATATCGCGAACATGATATAGCTGTTCCAGATCTTGCCCAGGAGCTTTTTGAGGACCGCGTAGACCATGAGCGTCAGGAAAAGGGTGATTACGAACCACATCGGAGTGTTCAGAGCCATAGGCGATCCGACCGTTATGACGCGCTCGAGCATAAACTGAAGATAGCCTGCAGGGAGCGGCTCGACGTGACCGAGCTTTATGAGGTTCATGAGCCACTGAAGGCAGAAGACCACGACAGATATACCGAGGTAAGGGATCAGGAGGTTTCTTACCTTTTTCTTTGTGTACGGCCAAAGCTTCGTGGAGTTGTCGACCTTGTTGAAATAGCCGGATATGAATACAAACATGGGCATGAAAAATGAATTGTAAGGAATGTATTCTCCCAACAGATTCAGGGCAGTCCATGTATGATGGTCGACGACCATGA
>CADCPU010000238.1 GCA_902803365.1 Oscillospiraceae bacterium | reverse complement strand
ATACACGGTGATTGTCCGGGCACTGATTTTACAAAGCCTGATACGATAGAGATGATGAAGGTCTGTACGACTTCAAACCTCTCACCTACCGAGTATTGTGAAGAAGCACAGTGCGTATTGAGCGATTATTTTGTAGTCAACAGTCACCTTGCTCCGACCGAAGACAGAGTCTGTCCGATCCACACTCCGACACCTACGCCGGAACCGGATCCGAACGCACCGGTCGACGACGGAACGGGACTTCCACCACCGCCACCGGGCCCGGACCAGCCGGGCGGCTGATAAACCCAAAGACTCACGGAGGATCTAAAAGATGAACGACACACTTAATTCCATCTCCAACAGAAGAAGCACGAGAGCCTTCAGTTCAAAGGAGATCTCCAACGAAGATTTTGAAGCGATCGCAGAAAGCGCCTACAAGGCACCTTCCGGTATGAACAAGCAGACATGGAAGTTTATCGCGATCAAGAACAAGGAAGTTATCGCCAAGCTTGCCAAGGCTGTAGGAACTGCACTCGGCAGATCTCCTGACTACAACTTCTACGGACCTGACGCATTCATCATCTGCGCCAACGACAAAGAGAGCCGCTTCGCTGTCCCTGACTGCGCTTGCGCACTCCAGAACATCTTCCTCGCAGCTCAGAGCCTCGGCATCGATTCAGTATGGATCAACCAACTCAACGACTGCTACGACGATCCTCAGGTAAGGAGCATGCTCACCGAATTCGGTCTTCCGGAAAACTACGGTGTATACGGCTGCGCAGCACTCGGCTATAAGGCAGAAGGCCAGCCTGTTGAGCCTACCGCCAAGGACGCTTCTGTTCTGACATATATCAGATAAGCTCCAATAGACAGAAGCGCAGACGCGAAACGTTATTCGCACCTCATTTGAAAAGCATTACGGAAACATCAGCCATTTTTATGCGATGTATCCGTAATTTGGAGCATTTTTGAAAGGTAAAATTATTTAATTACGGATACATTGACTGTTTTTGTCTGATGTATCCGTAATTTTTTGTTTTCGAGATCGAAAATTACGGGGACAAAACGTTTTTTTCTCGAATGTATCCGTAAAAAGGGGGCTATCCCAATATTCTGAGATAGCCCCTTATCGTTACTATTTGAAATAATTACATTATCGGTTCCTTGGCAAGGAAGAATGTTCCGATATCCTCGCATTCGAGGATCGTCTCAAGTACCTGCGGGCTCGAACCTTCTGCGATAACTCCGTTGATACCGCAGGCAGTAACCTTCTGCATGGCGGTAAGCTTGGTGTACATTCCGCCTGTTCCGAGCTTGGAACCTGCACCTGTGGAAGCCTGGAGCATCTCGTTTGTGATCTCTTCAACGTATGAGATCCTCTTTGCGTTCGGATTCTCACGCGGATTGTCATCATAAAGACCGTCGATATCCGAGAGGATGATCAGGAGGTCTGCGTTAACGAGGCAGGCAACATGCGCAGAGAGCGTGTCGTTGTCACCGAATGTTCCGTTATGAAGGATCTCTGTCGTAGATACAGAGTCGTTCTCGTTTACTACAGGAACGATCTTCTTCTCGAGAAGTGCCTCGATGGTATTCGAGATATTGGATTTTGTAAGGTTATCGAGCAGATCGTCCTTTGTAAGAAGGATCTGGCCGCAAACATAGGAATACTCGGAAAAGCTCCTCGTATATGAATTCATAAGTTCGCACTGACCTACGGCAGCGATAGCCTGCTTGTCTCTCATGGACGTTGGTCGCTCGGGGAGATTAAGGCATCCGATGCCTACTCCGATAGCACCTGAAGTTACAAGTACCACTTCCTTACCGGCGTTCATAAGATCGGCTATGGCACGGCAGAGTCTGTCGATATTACCGTGATTCATACGTCCGTTCTCATAGGTTATCGTCGATGTTCCGACTTTGATTACGATACGTTTGGCGAAGTTGATCTCCATACGGGATCCGCCGTCTACTGTCCCCATGTTATTCTCCTATGCAAAAAATAGTCAATTAAGGATATACCTGATTACCCGAAAAATCAACTTGAATGCATTATGAACTTGCTTTTACGGTGTTCCAGATGGTTGCATACTTCTCTTCGATGGCTGCTGAGGAGTAGTAAACTTCCAAAGTTGCGAATGTATTCTTGTCCGGATAGTAGTTGATATTCTGGGAAACTTCAGGGTCAAGCATAGCGCGTGCCTCTGTGTTCGGAGTCGAATATCCTACGTATTCACAGTTTTCGAGCGCGATCTGAGGATCATACATGAAGTTGATGAATGCATGAGCACCCTCATAGTTCTTTGCATTTGTAGGCACGCACATCATGTCGACACTCCAGTTGGATCCTGAAGGGAGAGCATAGCGAAGATCGATGTCGTTGCCGAGCTCCTCGATCCTGTCGAGCATTACGATGTGGTCGCCGGACCATGCAAGTGAAGCTGCAAGCTCGCCCGATGCCATCTTATCCTTGAGGTTATCTACGCCATATGCAGGATTGAATGCTTTCTTCTGCTTGATGAGAAGGTCCAAAGCCTCCTGGAGCTGTGCTTCATCCATAGTGTTGATGGAATATCCGAGGTAGTTAAGAGCACAACCGATGGACTCACGCATCGAATCGTACATACCGATCTCCTGCTTGTCGCTCTCATCGAAAAGGCACTTCCAGATCTCCTTGGCATCCGTCGTTCCCTCCGGGATATCGATCTTGTTTGCATCGTATACAAGACCTACCGTGCAGTAAAGATACGGTACTGCATAGTCCAATACTTCGTTAGAGAGATTCTTATCTGAAGAATAGACGAGCTCCTTGAAGATAGGATCCATATACTTTGTTACGTCAGGAAGGAGTTCCCAATCCAAAGGCTGGATGCGCTCCTCATTGATGAGACGGCACACCATATATTCTGAAGGGATGATAACGTCATAGGAATTGCTGAGCGTAGGATACATGCTCTCGTTAGTCTCAAACTCTCTGTAGACGACCTTGTACTGAGGAAACTTCTCTTCGAACTTCGCGATAGTATCCTCTGCTATGTACTCACCCCAGTTATATACTACGATCTCCTGCTTCTTGTCGCAGGCCGTTGTCGACATCATGACAGCACCGATAAAAGCAACGGTCACTGCTGATGTTAAAAGCTTCTTCAAACCCTTCTTCATTTTGTTTTCGCTCCTTTTTTCTTAAGATTCATTATGTTGGATACCATCAGTATCACGAATATTACTGTAAACATGATCGACGACAGCGCATTCATCTTCGGGTTTACGCCGAACTTGGTCATCGAATAGATCTTCATAGGCAGTGTCTGTACCGTACTGTCTACGTTAAAGTTACTTACGAGGTAGTCATCTACCGACATCGTGAATGTCAGGAGAAGTGACGATATGATTCCCGGCATGATCTCGGGGATTATGACGAGCCTTAGTGTCTGCCACTGCGTCGCACCGAGGTCCATCGCCGCCTCCGACAGGTTCTTGTCGAGCTGCTTGAGCTTAGGATTGATGGACAATACCGCGAACGGAACGCAGAAAGCGATGTGCGCCAGTATCAGAGTGAACTCGCCCTTCTGAACACCGAGGAACGAGAAGAGGAGCATGAACGAGATACCCGTAACGAGCTCCGGCATAACGTTCGGCACATACGTCAGGTTAAAGAGTATGCCCTGAAGCCTCTTGCTCAAGTAAGACATTCCGAGACAGCTGAATACCGCGATAACAGTCGATACGACAGATGCGATCGCCGCGACCTTGAGTGTCGTCAAAAGCGCCTGAAAGAGCTGTCCTCCGTCACTGCCGCTGAAGAGGTTCGTGTAGTTTCGAAGCGTAAAGCCGCCCCAGATATATGACTTCGGTATGTTATTGAACGAGAAGAGGATCAATACCGCGATCGGCAGATACAGGAACGCAAATACCAGTGCGATATAAAAGCCCGGAAGGAGTTTTTTAAGAAATCTCATAATACCATTCCTCCTCCGCTTCCCGCGTCTTTATCCTGATTCCTGAGAAGACCCATAGTTATGAGAACGAATATCAGGAGCAGGAGCGACAGTACGTTACCTGCCTGCTGATAGGTGCTGCTCTCGTTCAGGATGAATGTCTGCACCGTGTTACCTATTGTAGTCGTCGATCCCTCGCTTATGATGTCAGGGATCATGAAGAACGTAAGTGACGGCATGAATACCATCTGTATTCCCGATATGACGCCAGGAAGCGAGAGCGGGAATATTACTCTTGTAAATGTCTGAACGCCGTTGGCACCCAGGTCTCTCGATGCCTGTGACAGCGAATCGTCGATCTTTACGAGGATCGAGTAGATCGGCAGGAGCATAAACGGCAGGAAGTCGTTGACCATGACGAGCTTTGTTATAATGTCTGCCGCAACCGGGTTCTTGAGGAAACCGATCGGATCTGCGATGAGACCTGCTGACTTGAGCAAGTTATTAAGAACACCTGTCTGTCCGAAGAATGCGCGCCAAGCGTATGTCCTGAGCATCGTATTCATCCACATCGGAAGGACGAAGAGCATGATCATCATGCTGCTCTGCTTATGAAGTCTCTTTGTCCTGCCTGCGAGGATATATGCCAGAGGATACGATATGATGAGGCATCCTATAGTCGTCCATATAGCGAAGTCGAGCGATCTCAGGAATACTGAGAAATGCTCCTGAAGCCTTACTTCCATACCGTAGAAGGTGGAAGTTACGGTCTTGTTCTCAAAGAGTATGTCAAAGCCTCCGAGCGTAAACTCGTAGCCGCCGGATGTTTTCGCGAAGAATGCTCTGAACGCGATAAGAAGGAGCGGCAGGATCGTAAATACGATGACCCAGAGGATATAAGGATACGAGAACATCTTAAGGCTCATGCGAAGTCCGAGGGCACCGTACAGAGCCGCTACCATACCGATAAACAAAAGGACTATCAGGATGTTACCTGCGAGCGTCTGAGCTACGTAGAGCCTCTGTGTCGTCATCTTCTGAGCATTCAAGATCTCAGGCGTGATCATCCTTGAGAGAGTATAGACGTGAAGCGCACCTCTTATGAAGTAAAGGCCCATGATGATCAGGCAGCCGATACGCTTCTTCTTCGCATTATCAACAAAGAGATAATAGCCGAGGCTTAAGGTCATGACCGCTACACTGACAATTATCGTCGCAACGAACATCACGGCTCCGAACTTCAGGAAATCGAGTTCGACCGTCTTATCGCGAAGGACCGTCGTGATCTTCGGACTTAAGAGCATCGTAAAATGAGAGTAGACCTTACGAGGTACGTACTGCACGTATAGCTCGAACATCGGGATAAACATGAAGATCAGTGAAGCAAATCCCGAGAGAGCCATTACGATGGCATGAAGGGGCAAGAGCTTGAAGCGCTCTTTAAGTTCACTCATCTCCCGTACCTCCGGCTTCTTCTTCCTTCTCGACACCCTGCACGCCGAACTCTCCCGCTACAGGCGAGAATCTGGACTTGCGCATGATATGGATGTCGTCAGGATCGAATGTCAGACCGACTCTCTGACCGACCGTAACAGGGTCAACGTCGTGGATCATCCAGTCAACGCCGTTATCTGACTTGACCATGATCTCGTAGTGAACACCCTTAAATACGATGCTCTCTACAGTACCGTTTATCCTGTCCTTGTCCTCTGTCTTAACGTAGATATCCTCAGGCCTTACGACAACGTCAACATCGTTGTCCTCGCCTGCCTTAAACTCCGGGAACAGCGGATCTACACACTCGAAGGTCTTGCCTGCGAATGTGACTTCGAGATCCTTCCTCATCTTGCCCGGAATGATATTAGACTCACCGATAAAGTCCGCAACATATGCATTCTTTGGTTCATTATAGATATCGATAGGCGTGCCGATCTGCTGGATCTCACCGTCCTTCATTACGAGGATCGTATCAGACATCGTAAGAGCCTCTTCCTGGTCGTGTGTAACATATACGAACGTGATTCCGAGTTCTCTTTGCATCTGCTTGAGCTCGATCTGCATCTCCTTACGCATCTTAAGGTCGAGCGCACCCAAAGGCTCATCGAGAAGAAGCACGCGCGGTCTGTTGATGATGGCTCTCGCGATCGCGACACGCTGCATCTGACCGCCCGAGAGCTGGTCGATATATCTCTTCTCATAGCCTTCAAGACCGACAGTCTTGAGCGCCTTGCCGACTCGCTCCTTGACCTCGTTCTTCGGTACCTTCTTGATATGAAGTCCGAATGCCACGTTATCGAAAACGTTCAGATGCGGGAATAGCGCATATCTCTGGAATACCGTATTGATATGTCTCTTGTGCGCCGGAACGCTCATCAGGTCGCTCCCCTCAAAGTTAACGATACCCGAATCAGCCGTCTCAAAACCCGCAATGATCCTGAGCGTCGTTGACTTACCGCAGCCCGAAGGTCCGAGCAACGTCATAAACTCGTTGTTTCTGATATAAAAAGTAATATTCTTCAAGACCTGGAGTCCGTCAAAACTCTTGTTCAGGTCCTTGATCTCGATAATATGCTCCTGACCGGTCTTGTCTTCCAAAAGCTGTCCCGGTCTTTTGATCTCCTTGTCACTCATAACGCTACCTCACAACTGTTTCTCTAAAAACTCGGCGGCGACGATATCCATATCACCTTTGCCTGTTTCCTGCCCCTGTTCATCAGATAATGGGGCTTGTCGGGCTTAATATAAAAACTGTCACCCTTCTTGGCCGGATACATCTTATTCCCTATCACGACCGTGATCTGCCCTTCAAGAACGTAACCTATCTCTTCGCCTTCGTGGGGATTATCCGGATACGTTCGTCCGCCTTCTTCGAGCGTCAGGAGCACGGGCTCCGTCTCGTTCTTCTGGGCATTTGGAATGAGCCAGCAGATCTCGTTTTTGAGTTCGGGATCCGCCTTGATCGCGTAATCATCCGCTCCGAACACGACCTTCTCTTCTTCCACGTCATCGAAAAAGCTCGCGAGGTCCGTTCCGAGTGTCTCCAATATATCTTTGAGCGTCTGGATCGAGGGGGACGTCATATCTCTCTCAAGCTGTGAGATAAATCCCTTGGACAGCTCACAGCGGTCACCCAGCTCCTCCTGGGTAAGGCCGTTCTGAAGTCTTAAAAACTTGATCTTCTCGCCGATCTCCAAAACCGTCCGCCTCCTTAAAAGTAAACTCCGTGTTTAATAATACTAAACACACAAAGACATTATACTTTCCTCCACCCCCTATGTAAATACGCTTAAACCTTTATTTTGTTAAATTCCTTGCATTAGAAAAGCGCCCTGTTTAGGGCGCCCTCCGGGTTTGATGGTTTAAAGTTTTGGAAATCTCACATATGCCTTGAAAAGATCTCCGTCGATGTCTATGTTGAGCCTGCCTCCCTGAAGTTCCGTGAGGCTTCTCGCGATCGCAAGTCCCAAACCGTTTCCTTCGGTATTCCTGGACTTGTCTCCCCTTGTGAAGCGTTCCATGAGCTCTTCTTCCGTCATATTGAGCGCATCTTTTGAAGTATTCTTGAACTCAAATACCGCTTCGTTCCCTTCTTCTTTCAATGTCATATACACTCTGGTACCGGGCTGCGAATACTTGCAGATATTGGACATCAGATTGTCGAATACTCTGAGCATCCTTCTTCCGTCTGCATTTATCTTTATTTCCTTATCAGGCACACTTACTACCTGCGTAAGCTCACAGCTGTTGAATCTGTCTTCGAATTCACCCGCGCATTGCGTCAGGAATATCCCCGCCTCGCACGGAACGAGTTCTACTTCTATGTTTCCGGTAGAAGCCTTAGATGCTTCTACCAGATCTTCGATAAGCCTTTTGAGCTTATCCGACTGCCTGGTTAATACCTCGGTATATTCCGTTATCTTGCTGTTGTCAGTCTTCTCCTTCGATATCAGATCCGTATAGTTTATGATCGACGTCAAAGGCGTCTTTATATCATGTGATACGTTGGTT
>CADCPU010000237.1 GCA_902803365.1 Oscillospiraceae bacterium | reverse complement strand
TTGAGTTCAGGATCGTCGGTCACGATAACGCTGAATCCTTCACCCTTGAGAACTTCGTTACCCGTCACGTGTTTCTCGAGCTTTTCATTATAGAGATTGATCGCGTTCTTGGCGCGCATGCCGTACGAGACGGGATTGGTCTCAGCCGAAGCCCTCTGCATCGCGTCAAAGAATCTTCTCGCGAGCGCCTCCTGCTCCTCCCTCGAATCTGTATCGACAAAGATCCCCTGGCACGAAGAGCACAGGAGCTGATTCGTCACGCAGATCGACTTCGCGAGATCGTAAAGCTCGAGATCCGTGCAGTCTGATTCCGCATACGCGAACGAGAGCTTGTGCCCCCACGCGATGACCTTGGTGTTGACGGACGTCATATCCCTGGCAGCCCTGACCGCCGCATCGCCTCCCCAGACGACAACGGCATCCGACAGGTCCGCGAGTCTTTTGAGCGTCTCAGTCTCTGTCGACGGCACATCGAAAACGTATATAAAATCCTTCAGCGTCGGCTCAAGAGTAACAAGCTCATTCAGGAGCCTCACGGATATCCCCGAATCGCCCATCGGAAGTTTCAGGATGTTGATATTACCCGCAAGCAATCCTTCAATGACGCTGTATGCAGGAAGCGCATCAACGTTGCCGGCCGCGATATGCATCAGCACACCGAGCGGCACCCTGCGTCTTCTGATCTTGCCGTCGATCGTCTTTTCCTCGTCGCTCAGCTCGATCGAGCATTTATATTCCAGGCTCTCTTTCCTGAAGAGATCCACCATGTTCTTGAATTCTTTTTCGGAGATGTTGAGTTCTTCCATAAGCGGTCTTACGACTTCCTTAAAGGCGCCGCCCAATACCTTGGCCGCGAGTATGTCGCAAGCTTCGATCAATTTCTCGCGCTCGAAAACCACCCCGTCCCTGATCGGTATCAGGAGGTCGTCCTTGAGGCGGTCAATGAGTTCCGCCTGCTTGCTGTTGTCGAAAAGTTCACCGCGATAAAGGATCATAAGAACTCACCCCTGTTCCTTGAGATACTTATCCGCGCCCGCCGCACAGGTCACGATATCGGCAACACCGACTCGGCCTATGATCTCAAGCCACGGCGTATTGAGCCCGCACTCGCACGGACCGTCTCGGATCACGCCCAGATCATCCGTCATGACTGACAGGATCGGGACACTTCGAAGCATCGGCGTCATAAGATCGATGATACCCGGATTGCCGTTCTTAAGCGGCTTCATCGTATCGGGATCTCTTATGAACACTCGGCTGTAGCACGGTATGTGAAAATGGTGGCAACGGCAATCCGTATAAAGTATCGGATGCTCGACCGCACCGAAAAATTCAATTACATGATCCTCATCTATTCCGAGGACCTCTTTGACGAGCTTATAAAACTCCTGCTTGTCAGCCTGCTGCGCATAGAACTGCTTCCAGCCGCCGCCTAAGGTGACCATGCTGCCTTCCGGCATTTGGTAACTGATCCCGCGCTCTTTAAGATCCTTCAGAAGGAAATATGTATAGGCAGGAAAACCGATCGTCCTCATCGGCTTTTTTGACTTGGCGCACTTTGCCAAAGCCTTTTCAACACGCGGCCAATTGAGCTTATAACCTGACGGCGACTTTTCCAACGCAAATGTCCTGCTCGCAGCGGGCGCAAAGAAAGTAAAACCATACGCAGTCTTACTTATCGCAGTCTTGTTTTCGCGCGTCGGCTGATAACCGAATATGATATAGTTCGTAGGCCTTATCGACCAGAGCTTGTGATACTTTCCGACACGGATGACCATCTTGGCACCCGTAAGAAGGCTCTTAAGATCAAATCCGATCCTCGACATCGATCCTGACGTACCCGATGAAGTTGCCTTGATAAAGAGCTTTCTGTCCGGCACGCTCTGCAGAAGATGATGCTTGAAATACAAAGTAGGGATAAAAGGCAGCTCCGCGAGATCTTCCATCGTACTGATCTTGGACGGATCAAAACCGTCCTCGTCAAGGATGCGCTTATAGTCAGCGCAGTGCGCATAGTGATAGACGGCATTCTCCTTCATCGCTTTGACAAAGAGTTCCTGCGTCCCTTCAAGGTCATATAGATCCTTCTGCCCAAAGAGCTTTCTCGTAAACTTCATAAGCAAAACCCATAATCAAATAAACCCATAACAATACAACCATTATACCAAAAGAATCTCCACGCAATAGAAAAACCCCGTTACCTTAGGTAACAGGGCTATATCTATAAGTCAAATGACTAAAAAACAAACTCAATAAAAATTAGGATAGAACTCTTACGAGAGTTGCTCTCATAGAAGCGGAGGATCCAAGAAATGACTCAGCTTCCTGAGAGCTGCTGTCGTGCTGCATTGGTATGTCCTCCTTTCTTGTTCTTATGGTTATATCATATCAACCAATATTGGAAGAGTTGGGGAGAATTTATAAACAAACTTTTACAAATCTTGCGCAAAACCTCGGCAATTGTGTCATATTTGCCACAAATGCCCGAACAGCGGGCTGTCCGGGCATTCACAATTAAGCTTATCTCTCGATTATCTTCTGATCTTCATAGCAGAGTTTCTCCATAAGAGTCTTGCGCTTCTCGTCAAGGACCTTGATCTTCTCTTCGGTCTCTTTGATCTTGCCGATCGTCTCCGTGTCTTCGATAAGTATGCTCGACTTAAGTTCCTTATACTCATAACGCTCGACGCTGATGCCTCTGATGAAATTGATAACGATCGGAATACCGAATACCATCGCCGAATATATCGCTACTGCGGCAAAGATCATTCCGATACCGTGAATCTTGTTTTCTATCGGCATATCGAAGATACTGATAATGACAGCGGTAATAAACACCAGATCGACAAAGCCGGCGATCACCATCGCCTTGCCCTGCCATGTCAATCCCGACTCTTTTATATAGCACCACGAGAGCGTATCGCGAAGATCCTCGTTAAAGAATCCTACCCTGGTCTTATTCCTGATATCATATTCACTCTCGATATGCGTTGAGTCATTTTTCTTAAGATCTGCAAGTACCTTCGTCTCCGTCCTCTTGTCGGATGAAAGATCAAGATATCTTCCTATGCAATTAAAGAGTTCCTTATTCTTCTTGGGAGCCCTCTCGATGCATATATCCAATACCGGCTCATATTCAGGAAGATCATGAAGACCCGCGTTCTTAAGATCTCTAACATTTGAGATACCGAGCGTCGATAACAGAAGTCCCCTCAATACCTCAGGATCATTCGGATCTTTGGTGAGCAGGAACTCGAACGCCTCTTTGGCTTCTTTATATTTATGTGCCATAAGATAAGCACGTGCCAACACGAGCGAATCATTGTCCCACTTATACGAATAATCATATGTCACACCGCAGAAAGGGCACGTCAGGACCTTGCGGGTCTGATCGAGCTTAAGAGCAGCGCCGCATGATCTGCAGATATGAGCTTGAATATCCTTCATTTTTATGTCCTCCTGATATGAGAGAGAGTATATCCTACCCTAAGGATGCCTTCAATGAAAACCTGCTGCAAATAGATGCCGGTATTTGCAGCGCAGATTGCAAATAAGATCAAATGATTGCTACATCAATGCATTAGTTGTATGATTATCCTCGAATCTAAAAAGGAGGATAAATAGATGAAAAGAAGCAAGATAATGCTCATAACCGCATCAATGCTCGCAGCACTTACGGTATTTGGCGGATGCAGCTTCCTCGATAAGACAAAAACAAGCAAGGAGACAGAGGAAGAGACAACAGCAGAGGAGACAACTACTGCTGAGGAAACAACGGAAGAGACCACAGAGGCTACTACTGAGGAGACTACGGAAGAGAC
>CADCPU010000236.1 GCA_902803365.1 Oscillospiraceae bacterium | reverse complement strand
CAATTCCTTATAATAAGATACTTGAAAAGACGGAGATTCTGAGAAAATACTATTGGAGTATACTTGCTGGAGCGATTATTTTAGCTGCCGTATTATCTGTATGTCTTAGTCGCATTAGAATTAAGCCATATCATCACCTGATGAAGCAGTATCAAGATGTTATTAGCGAAAAACAGTTCCAAGATGCGCTACGAGGTGATATAAAAGATAGTTTTGAACTTCCGGGTGTTTCTAGTTATGCCATCGTCTGCTTTGCATCTGATGATTATGATGAGGACAGATTGTTGTCTAGTCTTGAAAGAACGATTAGTGATTTGCCTGATGGTGTTAGATGTATGACAACAGTAGTAGATGGCAGTGTAACAGAACTGGTGGGTTTTAGAGAGAAGAATACTGATGAAGAGGACATTCAAAATCAGGTCAATCTTCAGTTATCAAACTTGATCAAGCAAGGTATAGAGGCGAATGCTTCATATTCAAGTATTCACACTTCAACTAAAGAACTAAGTCAGGCTTTTGAGGAAGCCAGTATAGCTATGGAATATGTGCGAATCCGCCAAAATATACATAGTATTGGTTTCGCAAAGGATGAGTATAAGAAAATATATGCGTTAAACGACTGGCGACATTTGGATAAGCAGTTAGTTTTCTCAACGTTCGTATGTGATGGAAAGATAGAGGAAGCACAGCAGACTTTATCTGTCCTTTTCCCAGAAGAACTCTTGGATGATTCTTTTGTTGAGAATGACATTTCTCTTCTCCATCTTAGTTCTGTAAAGTATCAGCTTCTACATGATATTTCGTTTCTGGGGGCTATGGCAGGGTATGAAGAAAATGAATATAACACAGTCTTTCATCAGATTGTGAGTGCAAAAAGGCATCAAGAACTTTATCAGCTGATCTATAATCTCCTGGAAAACTTGGCAGGCAGTAAGTATATAAAAACAGATAATAAGGATGAGGGAGAAAACCAGCAGATTCATGATATAAAGACCTATATAAGACAACACTATATGGATCCGCAGATAAATGTATTCTCAATAGCAGAGCATTTTGGTATGTCTGCAAATAATCTTTCGAAGTTGTTTAGTCGTAAGTCAGATCAGGGAGTTCTTTCCTATATACATGAAGTGAGAATAGAAAAGGCGGAGCAGCTTCTGCTGGAAAATGACAACCTGACTGTTCAAGAGGTTGCAGAAAGAACCGGCTACAGCAGTATCCTGACCTTTAATCGGAAATTTAAAGAGCGATTCAATGAAACGCCAGGAAGATATCGTAAGAGAAAAACGTCTGAATAGTATAAAAATGCACGATAAAACGCCAATCAAAGGTCATTTTCTGATACAAATTGCCGTCAGAAAGTGTTAATTGAAAAACCTGTTCTGAAAGCATAAGATTAAACCAATCTTGAAGCAAGGAGGAACTGCTGTATGGAAAGTAAGACAAGGTTGAGAAGATTTCTTGCTATTTTTCTAGGCATCGTTATGATCGTTGGACTTGCTAACGGTTGTTCTAAGAAAACGGAAGATAAGCAAGAGAAAGAATCCGGAACGGAAAGTTCAGTAACTGAAGACTCTTCAAACAATGAGACCTCAGAAAATGATGCCAGTGAGACTCAGGGGCCCCTGTATATCAATGGAGGTGAAGGCGTCACTCTGACATATTGGATCCCTATGGATACACAGCAAGCTCAGAATTATTCTACGTTGGCGGAACATCCTTACTTCCAATGGCTTGAAGAACAGACTGGCGTTAAGATTGATTTTGTTCATCCTTCTTGGGAACAGGCCAGCCAGCAGCTTAACGTAATGATCGCATCTGAAGATTATTATGATATGCTGTATTATCCGGAGTATCCTGGAGGACCTCAGGCTGGAATCGATGAAAACTGCTTCATTGATCTGATGCCCTATTTGGATGAGTACATGCCGGACTACAAAGAGGCGTTGTTATGCGACGATGGATCCTTTGCTGCTTGGGAATGGGGTGAAGGTGACAAAGCTCTTTATGAACCACAACCACAACCGGCATTCTACAATTCTTGTATTACTAATTCTGGCGCCTTGTGGTGTGTTTCTCAGATTTGGACTGATGATTGGGGCGCAGATAGAGGTGCGGTTATTAGAAAAGACTGGTTGGATGAAGCTGGTCTGGATGTACCTGAAACTCTAGATGAGCTTGAAGTTGTTCTTAAGGCCTTTAAAGAACGTGGCGATGATGTCATTCCTATGAATCTTGGAGCAAAAGGTATGTTTGATGATGGTGCAATAATGTCCGCATATGATATTTTTGCATCAGAATGGGAATGGTACACTATGAACCCGGAGAAGACGGAAGTCCGGCCACATGCATTTACTCAGGATGCCTTTAAAGATTATCTTGAACTTCTAAACGGATGGTATGCCGAAGGTTATATTGATCCCGATTTCATGAATCATGATGACGATGCACTGACATCTTTATTCCTGAATGACAAACTTGGAATCTATTTTTGCCAGTGGTATTCTCCTGAGTATTGGAAGACGAATTATACTGGAAATGAAGAGTTTGAAGTTGTTCCTATGCCTCTTCCACGGAAGACAAAAGATCAGCAACTGAAATGGAGAAATGCATATACCTCGATGCCTTCTTCTTACACATGCATAACTACTTCCTGCAAATATCCAGAAATAGCAGCCGCTTGGCTCAATGTCGGCTTTACAAAAGAGGGAATACTTCGTGCGACATATGGTGTCGAAGGGACTGACTATGAAATGGTAGATGGATCTCCGGTTTATACAGACAGTGTATTTGATCAGGATCCTGAGTATTTTCAGAGTTGCTATTTGTTCCCTAATGGTTCAAATTACAATAGCCTTCGTGCGTCGCTGCTGAGAAGGGAGAAGAGTGCGATCAGTGAGTTATCCTCTCAGCAACAGGCCAATCTTGTTTGGGGACAGAATGCAACACCGGAATTAAAGTGGAACTATGTCGTCTTTGAAGGAGATGATTATGGCCTTTTTGATGCAGCTTATAATGATGCTGCGACATATGCTAGTCCGATGATCCTGAAGTTCATTATAGGGGAGGAAAGTCTGGATAAATTTGATGAATTCCGAGAGACTGCGGCTTCGCTTGGTTTGGATGAAGCGAGAGAGATAGCGCAGAAAAACCTGGATAAGATGTACCATGGCGAATAATATACATCGTTTTCGAAAAGATCTTCGGCGGAATTATCAGGCATACCTGATGATTCTGCCGATGGTCATTCTTGTATTCGTTTTTTGCTATGTCCCGATGTATGGAATCCTAGTAGCCTTTCAGAATTATCGTCCCACGAAAGGAATACTTGGAAGTGAATGGGTAGGGCTGGCCAACTTTGTTGATTTCTTTAAATCCCCACATGCATTTAAGGTAATTCGCAACACGTTACTTTTGAGCCTTTATTCTCTTGCTATCAATTTCCCATTTCCTATCATATTAGCTTTGATGCTCAATGAACTGCGAAACAAAGGATTTAAGCGAACGATTCAAACAATCACCTACATGCCGTATTTCATTTCAACTGTAGTTATCTGCGGTATGATCAAAGCTTTTTTCGCATTTGATGGTCCGCTCAATGAGCTGATTCAAGCTTTTGGAGGAGAACCGGTCAACCTTTTGAGTGACGCAAAGTCTTTCCCTTCATTGATAGTGTTTTCTGATCTATGGCAGTCCATTGGATGGAATAGTATTATCTATATGGCAGCGCTAACAAATATTGATACCACATTGTACGAAGCAGCCGAAATGGATGGATGTGGTAGATTACAGAAGATATGGCATATTACCATACCAGGTATTATTCCAACCATGACAATTCTTCTGATACTTAGCGTTGGCAGCCTGCTGAGCAGCAACTCGGATAAGATTCTGCTTTTATATTCACCGTTAACCTACGAGACAGGAGACGTAATTGGTACATTTATTTATCGACGAGGTATTCAAGGGGGAGATTATAGTTATTCATCTGCTGTAGGTCTCTTTCAGTCTGTGATTAACTTTATCTTGGTTTTAGTCGCAAACTGGGTCAGTAGAAAAACAACGGAGAACAGCTTATGGTAACGAACAATAAAAGAAGAAGTGCCGGAGATAAGGCAATCGATATATTTATAATTATATGCCTTGTCTTGCTTTCGATTGCATGTCTATTCCCGTTGTACCAGGTATTTGTAGTTTCGGTCAGCAGCCCCAATATAGTTATGAAGAAGAATGCATTTCTTTATTTCCCAGAAGGCTTTAATGTTGAAGCATATAAGATTGTATTCTCCAATAAGAATATTCGAAGCGGATTTATGAACACACTGCTCTACATATCTGTTGGAACAGTCATGAACATCGTAACGACATCATTAACAGCCTATACTTTGTCGAAGAAGAATGTGCTGTTAAAGAAGCCTCTCATGATCTATTTCAGCATCACTATGTACTTTGGTGGAGGTCTAATTCCGATGTTCTTGCTGATCAATGGAATGCATCTTATGAACTCTCATCTTGCAATCCTTCTTCCGGGGGCATTTAGCGTATGGAATATGATCATTATGAGAACTCAGTTTGTCAGCATTCCTGATGAATTGAAAGAATCAGCAATGCTAGACGGAGCGAGTGATATGGTCATATTAACTAGGATACTTCTGCCACTTAGCGGATCAGTAATAGCTGTTCTTTCATTGTTTTCTATCGTCGGATTTTGGAACATGTGGTATGAGCCAATGATTTATTTGACGGAAAGATCTAAGTATCCTTTGCAGTCTGTTCTGCGAGAAATCCTTATTGATAGTAGTACTCAAATGATGGCAGGAGCTGGTGCAAACAAGCAATTGAAAATGAATGTTCGTACTAATAGCGCAGCACGGACACTAGTGAAATATGCAAATATTATTGTTTGTACTGTTCCTATCTTGGTGGTTTACCCATTTTTGCAAAAGTATTTTGTGAAAGGGATGTTGGTAGGTTCTTTGAAAGGCTGATCTCCAAATGAAAAGATTAGTGATTCATGCTGACAGGATGCTAACAGATGAAGGATGGAACGCTAACTGTACTGTGGTTATAGAAAACGGCCGGGTAAAGACGGTAAAGAATAATGATACAGACTTTGATAAAGAAAATGCAGATGTATGCGTTTCGATGCTAACTCCTGGACTGATAGACGTACACATTCATGGTGGTGATGGCTTCGATCTAATGAATCCGACTGAGCAAGGATTAGAAGAATGGCTTGATTCTCTTGCACAGGCAGGAGTCTCTGGAATTCTTGCCACTCCGTATACGGCTTCCATTGAAGAAATGAGATCTTCAATGAAAGTAATCTCAAATGTCATTAAGAAGCAACAGAGGGGCGAAATCGGCGGAGCTCGAATACTGGGGATCCATCTGGAAGGACCGTTTATCAGTAAAAGACGGTTGGGAGCAATGAATGAATACTATGTTCTTCCTCCCGATAATTCGTTATTATCTACACTTGTAGAAGGCTATGAAAATGAAATAGTATTGATGAGCCTTGCACCAGAAGAAGATGGAGCAGATAGATTAATCAAGAAGTTGGGCACTCTGAACATTCACTGTCAAATAGGTCACTCTGATGCTAGTTATGAACAAGCCCAAATGGCCTTTAGTAATGGTGTGAGAGGTAGTTGTCATTTGTTTAATGCTGCCAGAGGTATACATCACAGAGAGCCTGGATGGGTTGGCTATGTTCTGATTAAGGAAGATATGTTCTGCGAAGTTATTGCTGATCTGGTCCATTTACATCCGGCGACTTTGCAATTGATTAGAAAATGCAAAGATCCTAGACATATTCTTCTTATCTCTGATGCTGTCTCAACTACACATCTTCCTGATGGGAAATATTATGATAATGGAAATGTGATTAATGTTACTGGAGGAAGATCATTTACTGAAAATGGAGATTTAAACGGCGGAGGAAGTTACGTTTCAGAGTCAATTCGGAATCTTGTTTCTGTTGGGTTTACAGAGCAGGAAGCATTTAGCGCCGCAACTTATAATGTTGATAGATGGTTAAAAATGGACGTCTGCTCAAATCAGGAGAAGAAGGCATTCCTTACAGGGTGGAACAGTGATCTTTATCCTGAGATAGTGATTATTGGAAGTCAAATAACCTACTGTAATAAAAGGAAAAGCTTATGAAAGCTATTGGTCTTGATATAGGAGGAACTGCTGTAAAATATGCTTTGATTGACAGCAATATGACTATCATCGATAAAGCAAAGATAAGCACCAGAAATAAAAGACCGGAGATAATTGTTGAAGAGATTTCATCTCTGATACGTCAAAGATGCTTCGATTGGAAAGACATCCCGGTGGGAGTCTGCTGCGCAGGCGAAGTTGATCCCTTAACTGGAAGCGTTACGGCAGACAATCTTGGATGGGTGAATGTATCTCTTGGTAAGATGTTTAAGCAGGCTTTGGGATTCTTGCCAGTATTCAGTCAGGACGCTGCTGCTGCGATGTATGCAGAGAAGGTTTTCGGTGCTCTTCAAGGAGAGAAAAGTGCAATTTTCATGACGATAGGTACTGGTATTGGAGGGGATATACTTATACAAGGAGATTCCTACAGGGATAGTCATCCTAATGGCTTTGAAATAGGTCATATGATTACACACGCAAATGGAGATCAGTGTCCTTGTGGTGAAAGAGGCTGCTATGAAAGATATGCTTCTGCTAGTGCATTATCACGAATGACTCACAACATGTATTCCGCAAATGATATTGCAAAAGGGGCTGAAGCTGGAGATTCAGTATTCCTTGACATATGGAATAGATATATTCAAGAAATCTGTATTGGTCTTGTAAACTTGTTGGCGGTGTTTATGCCAGATAAAATAGTCATTGGCGGGGGACTTAGCGCCTGTGGAGAATTTCTCTTATCATCCATTTTACGAGAAATGCAGAATCATGCATATTATGTTCGTTATGGAAATAATTTACAGATCTGTCTGTCTCAATTTGGTAATGATGCAGGTGTCATCGGGGCAGCAAAAGTAGCAATGGAGAAAGGTAAATAAGAAATGGCGCAATATCATATTCAACTAGAGAAGGGAGAAGTCGGGCGGTATGTTATTTTGCCAGGTGATCCTGGTAGATGTGAGCAGATTTCCCGTTCTTTTGATAATCCACAGTTTGTAGCCAAAAACAGAGAGTTTGTTACTTATACTGGTACACTTTTAGGAGAAAAAGTCAGTGTATGTTCCACAGGAATTGGAGGCCCGTCTACAGCGATTGCAGTTGAGGAACTGCTGAGAGTGGGAGCGGATACATTTATTCGTGTGGGGACATGTGGTGGGATGCAGGAAAACATCATACCAGGACAGTTAATAATAGCAGATTCCGCTATTCGTGCCGAAGGAACAAGTCAGGAGTATTTACCCCTGGCTTTCCCTGCAGTGGCTACACATGAAATAGTATGCGCATTGAAAGAAAGTGCTGAAAAGCTTGGAACAAATTATCACATAGGAACAGTACAATGCAAAGATTCATTTTATGGTCAGCATGAACCTCTGAACCAACCCATAGCTGATACGTTGCTCTCGAACTGGAATGCATGGATTCGAGGCGGATGTCTTGCCTCAGAAATGGAATCATCAACATTATTTATCCTTGGTCGTATCCGAAAAGCTAGGACAGGCACCATTTTGCTTGTATGCGGGAATCAGACAAGGGAAGGACTAGGCTACGAAGATAAATCGTATCATGATACTCAGCCAGCTATAGATGTAGCTATCGAAGCAATAAAGCAACTGATAAAAAACGATAAATAGGGATTGATTATCGCCATAAGATAATTATATATAAGAGAACAGGCTCTAAACTAGTCACTAGTCTTGGAGCCTGTTTTTTATTTTTCAAGCCATTCATTGTACATTTTGGTTAGTATGATTTGTTAACATCACAAAATAGTCAGAGTATCGTTTGCAGAGTTTAAGCCGTGGCAGTATGGATTCTGTGTTTAGTATTTACGATTTATTATATGGAATTATACAGGTGTATTAGAATTCCATCACCTATCAAAAATGCGAAAATATGTTCTTGAAAACGAACGGATGTTCGTATATAATATGTCTCGTAACAGGTTGTTCACGATAAACAGAGAAAAGAGGTGTCAATCATTATGAGAAGCAGAGACCCAGAGTTAATGGAAAAAATCCAGACATTTGTTGGAGAATACTTCCGGAGAGAGTATGAGTCGCCTTCATTGAAGAATATAGCAGAGGCCTTCGGCGTCTCATGATTATTCCGGTGCGGCGGAGCCGCCTGTCCGGACTTTGAGAGCCACCTGTCCGGACGTGCGGAGCCACCTTGGTTTTTAAT
>CADCPU010000235.1 GCA_902803365.1 Oscillospiraceae bacterium | reverse complement strand
TTGCCGTCCTTGATGAGCTTTACCGCAGGCGTCGAAAAATATGCGTGCAGATTATCGTGCTCTTTCATTATGTTATTAAGGAGATTGGAAAGTGCATTTCCTACGCCCCAAGGCTTGGGACCGACCCACGGAGCCCAGAAGTAGCAGTGGTCGTCACCGTAGTCGTAGCAGCCGAGACGGTCTTTCCAAAGGCCCGTAAAATCACCGCTCGTGCTCCTGAATGCGCAGAGCTTGTCTCCGTCGTTCAGAAGTTCGGCACTTTTGGCATTGTTATCTACCTTGCTGCCATCGCCGTATTCGGTCTCTTTTGTAAAGCCCGCACGATTCCAAAACCAGATCATGGCTTCTTCGGAATAGTCGGCATAGGCGCGGAGCTGCTTTACGTCTGCTCTCCAGTCGCAGAGACTGTTCGTATGGTGGATCCACTTGGCGATGCCTGCTTCGGTCGAGCGCGACTTGATGATCGCGGAGCCGCAGTTTCCCTGTGAGATGACTGTTGATTCTTTTTGGAGAAGTGCTGTCTTTGCTCCGAGTTCTGCTGCCCAACCTGCCGCCGGAACGCCTGAGGCGCCTGCTCCTACGACAACTATCTCATAATCTTCCGTGATATCGGGCGTGATGTCGCCCAATTCGCAGCATGAAGCGCTTACTTCTGCTGCGGTTATCCCATTGGTTTCCATAATATCTGTTTCCTTTCGTAAAAAAATCTGAATAACATTATAGCACTTTGATCATAAGAGTGACTTATTGGCGCATTATATGGAACTATTCTGTAACATGATGGCTTTATTTTCGGACTCTTTGAAATGATATAATTAAAAGAAAAAGGAGGGCGTCTTACTATGCCTCCATCAAGACACAGTTCAAGTTCGCATTCGAGTTCACACAGGAGCTCAAGTTCTCACAGGAGTTCGAGTTCGCACAGATCGTCCTCTCATAGCAGTTCATCCCATTCAAGTTCGTATTCGCGCTCTCGCAGTTCAACGGGTGGCTATCACAGCAGACCGACAAGGACAAGGCGCAATCAGCCGAGCGGCTACACCGGAACGGGAACCAAGCATCACTACGGACGCGTTCACGATTATGTTTACTATCCGACGAGCTGGGTAGATTCGGCAACAGGCATCAGCTACAAGAAGGGCTACTATGATGAGGAAGGCACTCATTATGATTACGTTGCCTTTAAGAAGAATGAAGCCTATGAGACGATGCTCACATGTGATTATTGCGGTACGGAGATCAAAGCAAAGTGGACGACGGGCGTTACGCCTCAGTGTCCTAACTGCGGTGCCAATCTTCAGGAAGTCGTAATGCACACGGCAATGGACGAAGAGGTGCCTGAGTCGACTTACGGCAACGGCGGCGGTATGTCACCAAGATCGAAGAAGTGGCTCATTATAATCCTGATCATATTCTTTGGGGCACCGATCACCAATTATCTCATTTCCCTGCCGCTTCAGGCTATCGGACTGCTCTCGAACCGGGTCCAAAAGAATGTCGAAAAAACAAACCGTACGTCCATAACGACGGTCGTTGAAGAAAATGAAGACAGATCCATATATATCGACGAGATAGGCAGGACCTGTTACTGGGATTCCGAATCCGAGAATTATTATGACGCAAAGACAGACTGCTACTTCTGGTACAACCGTGAGATCGATCCGCCTCAGTGGCAGTACTGGTATGAAGGCATATCATCGGATTACGGTGATTATGGATGGATGGAATACGATGCGTCAGAAGATAAGTGGTATATCGAAGAATCGAATGAAAACTGGGTCGAGCTTCCTGATTCTTACGATACGTCTTACCTGTGGCACACGGAATCAGTCGAAGACTGACATATCCATGAGATCTTCTTCGATGTAATCTCCGTCACTTCTGAGTTCAAAGTTAAAACCGAGGTTCTCGCGGGCGCTGTCCGTGAGGACCTTTATTAATCTCGGAAGATATTCGACGATCTCCGCGCTCGTATGATTGATGTTTGTGATCTTTAAGAAAAGTCCGATGGAAGTGAGTACGTCGTGCATCGCATCGAGGTTCTTGCCGTAGTCCTTAAGATCCAGGAGTTTGGCGAATTCTTCGTGAAAAGACTGTACATCGGTTATGTTTGTAAGATCTAATACTTTAATATCCATGTTTTTCTCCTTATTCTTCTCCGTAGAGCAGTTCAAAGCTCTCATAGTGATCGGCGGTGTAATAGATAAGACCGTCGTTTGAGTATATTATACGCTTTGCTCCTCTCGATTTGGCTCCGAGAGTGTCGATGTCGCACTCGTGATATTCACGTCCGTCTTCCTTGGGAAGGAGTTCTTCATAGTTTCCGAAGTAGTCGCCGCCGATGCATTTGCCGGGAGCATAAGGCTCGAGAGAACCGCCTTCCCATCCGAGTTCCTTTGCTTCCTTCTTCGTAATGAAGTTTGACGGCAGTTCGCCATACGTGTATAGATAGAGCGATACATCCTCCATCGTCGTATAGGAGCCGTCGATATCGATCTTGGCGCTCTCCGTAACGGTGGTCTCTTCGGTCGTCTCCTCAGTAGTTGCCTCAGTCGTTTCAGTTGTTTCAACAGTAGTTTCTTCCGCTGTAGTCTCTTCTGAAGTCTCTTCTTCGGAAGCTTCCGTCGTAGTCTCGGCAGCGGTTGTCTCAGCAGTTGTTTCTGCAGTCGTAGTCTCGTAGGTCATATAGGCGCAACCGCTCATCATGACAGCCGTCGAAAGAACGACAGCAACAGTTTTTATCTTCTTCATCTCATCACCTGATTTTCTGTCTTGTTTATGGAATATTATACTCTATTTTGAGAGCGGAGCAGGTGAATCTGAGTAGTGCATATTATATAATTAAACAAATATGGCTTCGTGATATGAATGTTTTTGGTTATTGAGTGATCGAGAGATCTTGTGGAGGGTTTTATGGCTATTTGGGACAATGTTACCGCTTCGGCGAATTGCCCGACCTGTGGTGACAGTCTGAGATTTGATCCGGCTATCAAGGCATCTGTCTGCAGAAGCTGCGGAAATGTCTATGAAGCAGGAACATTGAATTACACGGGTAAGTTTAAGTTTGTTGATATCGAGCCCGCATCGGAAGCGGAAGAGAATAAAAGAGAATATGTTTGCGGCTCATGCGGTGCCACCGTTGTTACCAATGAGAATACAGCTGCAACGTTCTGCGCATTCTGCGGTTCTCCGTCACTTGTAAGCAGGAGATTGAACAGAGAGTTCAGACCTGATTATATTATTCCTTTTTCGATCGATGAGAATAAAGCGAAGGAACTTGTCGATGAATGGCTCAAGACGAACAAGAAGATAACGGGAAGTTTCAAGAAAAAGGCAAAGTCAGTTAAGCTCACGGGACTTTATGTTCCGTTCTGGCTTATGAATGCCGAGTGTCATGCCGTTGTATCGGGTCTGGGATTTGTAAGTGATTCTGCTACGGGAAGAGCTGCTTTTAATTTTATGAGAAAGATCCTTTTTAAGGTGAAGAACGTGCCGTTTGACGGTTGTATCGGGATCAGCAATTTCCTTATGAACTCGATCGAGCCTTTTGATTTTGAGCAAATGAAGGAATACGATGACGTCTATCTTCCGGGTTATTATGCATACAGATATGACAGGAATGCACTTCAGATGACCGACATAATCGATATCAGGTTATCAGGTTATGCAAAGCAGGTAGGCGAGATGTTCGCCAAGTCAAAAACGATGGAATCCGAGACAGTATATAATGATGCGATAGCGGATGCTTCCGATTCATATATCAAGAATCTGAGTCAGAGTTATGCGCTCTTGCCCGTATGGTTCATAACCGTTAAATACAAGGGCAATGAGTATAACATTGCAGTCAACGGTCAGACAGGTAAGGTCGGAGGCGATGTTCCGGAGAAGGAACCGCTTCTTAACGGTTTCTATTACAGGGATATGATAGTTAAGGCGGGTCCGTGGGCTCTGGCGATCGTAAGTATGGTTGTTATCTGTATCTTATTGCTTGTCTTGGTCGATCTGCCGTTTTATATGGAGAGCAGGATCTTTGTGTCTGCCCTTGGCATGCTTTTGGTATCGGCAGTAGGATATTTCAAACTGAAATTGAACAAAGCCGTAAAGGATGTCAACTATACGACCGGCGTAACGATAAAGAACGATACGGATGTATCGGATTACTTCGATTATTCGTATACACCCAGGATAACGGACAGGCAGGACACATTTATCGGAATGCAGATACGTCGTATGGAAGGAACCGGCAGAAATGCACACTATAGTGACTGGGATTGGATCTGATAATGATCAAAGTTAACGATTATTGACAGATTCTGACAGTAAAATATCGTCATATAGCAAAAACCGCTCTTATTGTTAGAGCGGTTTTAGTTTTTTATAATCTAGTCATCCGTCGGTGCTTCGTAACAGAAGGTAAAAGGGAACCGGGTGAAAATCCCGGACAGCCCCCGCTACTGTAAGGCGCTTATGTCAGGACCGGTATGCCATTCCCGCTATCAGGGGAGAAGGCGGACTTGACCAAACGGCACCAAGCCAGGAAACCTGCCGATGAGTCTTTAATTTTGAATCTGCTGCGGAGGGCGGCACGGTTCGGAAAGAAGTTTTTTATGAAGAAGGTATTCGCACTTTCTTTGTCTGTGGCTATGCTTGCAGGCGCTCTCTCAGCTTGCTCATCCGACAAGACCGAAGAGACAACTGCTGCAGCAGAAGAGACAACAACTACTGTTGCTGAAGAGACCACAACGGCAGAGGAAACAGAAGAAACAACTGAGGCTACAGAGGAGACAACAGAAGCTACCGAAGCTACTGAAGCAGCTGCTGAAGGTTCTTATAAGCCACAGGACAGAACATTCCCTATGGAGCTCACAGATGCTTACGGCAACACCGTAACGATCGAGTCAGAGCCTGAGACGATCGTATCCGTATCTCCTGCTCTCACAGAGATCGTATTCGCTCTCGGCGAGGGTGACAAGCTCGTAGGAAGAACAGACTACTGCGATTATCCTGCAGAGGCTATGGACATTGCTTCCGTAGGTAACATCGACACACCTGACACAGAGAAGATCGTTGAGATCGATCCTGACCTCATCATCGCTTCTTCCATCTTCACGGAAGATTCTTACAACGCTCTTACAGAGCTCGGCTACACTGTAGTTATCCTCAGAGACGAGGCTACACTTGAGGGCACATACGAGCTCATCGATACAGTATCCGATGTTATCGGTGCTTCCGAAGAGGGCGACAAGGTAATCGCTGATATGGATTCCAAGATCACTGAGATCGAAGCTGCAGACGATAAGGACGTTACAGTTTACTACTGCATGGGTTACGGCGAGTACGGCGAGTACACAGCAGGTGACGGCACGTTCATCGACAACATGATCGAGATCGCAGGTGCTAAGAACGCTGCAGACGATGCTGACGGCTGGACATACTCCCTTGAGGCTTTGATCGCTGCAGATCCTGACTACATCCTCGTTCCTGCATGGGGCTATGACGGATTCGTAGGTACTGAGCCTTACTCTGATCTTACAGCTGTTAAGGAAGGTCACGTTATCTCTGTTGATAACAACCTTTTCGAGCGCCAGGGTCCTCGTAACCTTGAGGCTATCGAGCTCATCTACAATACAATCAACGAGTGATCGAAAACCGTTTGAATGTTTATCCGAACGTCCTTCCGCTTAGGCGGGAGGGCGTTTTTGTGTTATAATACGCCCATCTTAAGGGGCAGGGGTTTATTGTGAGTAAAGGTAACAACACATGGTATAAGATCTTGATCGCGGCAATCGTTCTCTTAATGACGATCGTGGTCGCCTGTTGCCTCGGAAGTATCAAGATCCCCGTAAAAGAAGTTTTCGCGGCCATGACGGGCTCGAGTGAAGTATCCAAAGCAAAGATTACCATTATAAGGCAGGTCAGACTGCCGCGTGTCATGATGTCGGCTCTCGTCGGAGGCAGTCTCGCGGTGGTCGGTGCGGTCATGCAGGGACTGTTTAAAAATCCGATGGCGGATCCTTCGATACTCGGTATATCCTCGGGCAGCGCTTTTGGAGCGGCCGTCGTTATCGTAACAGGTCTGAACGTCTCGTTCTGGGGCTTCAGCGGCAGTTATCTCGGCGCTATCGCGGGCGCGCTCCTGGCTTGGTTCCTCGTCTTTAACATCGCGAGGATAAGCGGAGAGCACGATCTTAACTCGACTCTTCTTGCGGGTATCGCCATCAGTTCGGTATTAAGCGCTCTCATCACGATCCTTATGACGCTTCACAGGGAGAGTATGGAGCAGGTATATATGTGGATGCTCGGTTCTTTCTCGGGTTCGACTCCGCAGAGGACCGTCGTTATGGGGATCGTTACGCTCGTGACGGTTCCGCTTATCTTCATCCTGGCACCGAGGATCGATGTGTTAAAGCTCGGCCGCGAGGCAGCTCTCGGACTCGGCGTCTCTTCCTCGA
>CADCPU010000234.1 GCA_902803365.1 Oscillospiraceae bacterium | reverse complement strand
GTAATATCAGCAAAGACATCAGACTTGATAAACTGCTCGAGCGGCGCCATGAACTTCTCGATAACAGGCTTCATCTGTTCCTTGACTATACCCTGCTCTTCAAGGAATCCGAATTCTGCGGCAAGCGCCTCGGATGCGCTCTTACCGGCCTTGATATCATCATCGATCGCAACAAAGTCCAAAAAGCGCAGCATATCATGGATCAGCGAACCCTGCGAAGAAGCAGACTTGTACTCATTCTTGCGCTCAAAATATTCAAGACTCGGAACGACCAGATTGATCGGAATACGAGGCAATTCCTCGCCTTCTCCGTACGCCAGTTTCTGCTCTTCTTTCTTAAGTTCCGATACGCTCGTCTTGGCAGGTGCCGTACAGATATCCTCGTACTTATACGGCTCGAAAACAGGCTCGCCCATCTCATCGATCGAAGCAACGGAAAGCTCGGTCGTCTTCTTGATATCATCCTGTGCCTCGTAGTCGATGGTCTCGATGGCGAGATCATCCGTCATACGGACAACAAGACTATAACCGTCAAACTTGATCGGTCTGCACTCTGCATCAGGCGGTGTGATCGCTTCTGATCCGGTCATTCTCACCAATGCGCCCTTAAGCTCGTTTGATGTCGAGCCGAGACTCATATGGACATCTCTGCTTATACTGACATCTTTCTCTCCCAACACACCCGCAACATGAGGATTAACGACTTCTTTACCGCAATAGTTGATCACGGTGAGCTTCTTCTTTGCACGCGTAAGAGCAACGTAGAAGAGTCGCAATTCCTCTGATATGGATGCAAGCTTTGCCTCACGATCATAAATGAGGTGTTCCAGGGATTTATGTCTCTCAGGAACCGGAAGATCATCATAATCATCACATATGAATCCGAACTGCTCATCAAACAGCATATTGCTCGAATTCTTATTGTTCTTCACGTCAAGGTTCGACAGGATGACAAACGGATACTCAAGACCTTTACTCCTGTGGAACGTCATACAGGTAACCGCATCGCTGTTCGTCTTCTCAAATTCGAAAGAAGCGTTGTCCTTGACTTCAAGCTTAAGTGCCTCGAGACTTGCTGCAACAGATGAGATGTCGCTGCCGCCTGCCATATAGTTATCGCACAGCCAATTCTTGAATGCGCGAAGTTTGACCACATCATCGGAAGATCTTGCCTTAAGTGTGGAAACGATTCCCGTCTTGGCAAATATCTTCTCGATCAACTCATTGATATTGAGCATCATAGAATCAGAACGAAGATCATCGATCACGTCAAGGCAACGTCTGACGCGTCCCTGGATCTTCCTCTGTTCCGAAGTAAGATCTTCTTCAGGTATCTTCGCATATACTCTGAGCTTAACTGACAGATTCATCTTGAGCATATCGCGCTCAGTTGCAAATCTCGTTATCTCTGCGATCTCATTAACCGTAAAGTTAGTGAATCTGTAGTTAGCCAACAGAACACCCAGCAGACATTCATCCCTGTGTTCATTCGCAATGACGGAGATAAGCGAACAGATGACCGCGATATCCGAATCCTCATAGATACTCTTACCCTCACTGCACAATGCAGGAACACCGAGTTCATTGAGCATATTGGACAAGATCCTGCACTTTGCATTTGTTCTGGTCAAAAGACAGATATCCGAGAGCTTATGATCCTTATCCTTAAGGTATTCGCTGATCTCGGCTATTACACATTTGACCTCAGCCTGCGTAGGCGCAGACATATTCTCAAAATGCTCTGCATATGCATCAGCATCATCAGAATCATCGTCACCCGAGTCAGAATCGGGACTCTTTTCGATCAGGATGACCTTCGGAAGGTCATTGGGCTTCTGAGGTTCTTTTTTCTCAGGCTTATCTTTATCTTCCGACTCCTCAGGTGCATTGAGCTTCTGATTATCATCATATTCGATCTCGGTAGCATCAGCACTCATCACCTGTTCGAAGATATGGTTTACAAAAGTAAGGATCTCAGGTGTGCTCCTGTAGTTGGTATTCAACAGATAGAGGTCTCCGCCGTCTTTCTTCTGATAAGCATTAAGCCTGTTGAGGAACATACGCGGATTAGCATATCTGAACTTATAGATACTCTGCTTTACATCGCCTACCATGAAGACATTGTCCTTGGAGATAAGCGATATCGTCGAATCCTGAAGGCTGCTGTTATCCTGATATTCGTCAACGTAGATCTCGGAGAACTTCTCTTTGTAGTATTCTCCTGCCACAGTCTCCTTGAGGATCTTATGAGCATAGTGCTCCTGATCTGCATAATCCATGGAATGAAGACGAAGCTTTATGTCAGCATAAGCTCTGTCCATCAATCTTAAAAGATCGATAAATGCCTCGATGAGAGCAGTACGCTGCTTCTGCTTTGCAAGCAGATCTTCAGGCGATATCAAGAGTTGTTTTGAAAGTTCGGAAGAAGGAAGGAATTCCCCGACCCATGACTCAGAGCAAATGCCATTACCCATAATCAGATATGGGATAACCAATGCTCTTGCAGCCAATGCCTTAAACTGCTTTACGCCATCTCCGCGAGTGAAAGGAAGCTTCTCAAAACAGTTCAGTCTCTGGAGACTTTCTGCATATGCAACATACTCCTCCTCGAGGGATCCAAACGTCATGGAAGTTAACTCAGCCGCTTCCTTGGCGATCGTATTAAGCATATATTCGGCCACATCATGATATACAGGTTCCTTCTTTTTATCCTTAACAAAAGTGATGTTTGGAAGTTCCGCCAGAGTGTCATTGCAGGATTCAAGTCCTCTCTTCCAGATATCCCTGAATACCCTTACGGCATCTTCGATCATTACGATGGATCCGGACGCATCTTTTTCCCTGCGCGTACTCAGGATCTCGTCACACTTTTCGAGATAATCAGGAAGGCTTCGAAGTTTGGAATATGCATCAGTCAGATGATCCGTGAGCGAAAAGTCATTACGACCGTCACCAAAGTACTCCGTCAGCAGATAGAAATTCGAATCTCTGAGAGCCTTCTCATCTTCAAATCCCAGATATGTCTTATCGATCGCTTCTTTTGCTGCACGCGCCAGGAGCATCTTCTGCTCGGCATCGCCAAGAAGGATCATACCGGGTTCCAGGTGATTCTCCGTAAGTTCGCTTCCCTTTTCTTTAATGACACGCGAACAAAAACTGTTTATCGTCTGAATGTAACTGCCCGGCAAGAGATTAAGCTGTTCTTTAAGGATCTTGCGCTGCTCAGCAGGAATATCCTCTGCAAGCTTTGCTCTTATGGCATCACCGATCTTGACCTGCATATTCTCTGCTGCCGCACGAGTAAAAGTAAGGACAAGGACCTTATCAAGAGAGAGAGTTCCGTTCAAGATCTTCCTGATGATCCTCTCAACGAGCACGGTAGTCTTACCTGAACCTGCCGCTGCAGATACAAGTATATTATTCACGTTGGCATCGATTACCGCTTCC
>CADCPU010000233.1 GCA_902803365.1 Oscillospiraceae bacterium | reverse complement strand
TCAAGGGAATAACAGATTCAGGTAATGAGTACATCATATCGGATCTGTATAAGATGGGCTTTGATCCGACCATGACTGAGCAGGAATACCTGAGGGATGCGTTCTATAAGAACGAACCTGAGGTAGCAGAAGATGTTCTTGCCGAGCATCAGAAGATCAACTCTGCAGATGCGATAGCATTCATCTATCCTGTTTTCTGGACAGAGGCTCCGGCTAAGCTTGTCGGTTGGTTTGACAGAGTGTGGTCTTACGGGTTTGCCTATGGCGATAAGACCATGAAGATGCTCGATAAGGCAATGATCCTCTGCTCGGCCGGAAATCCGATCGAACGCCTCGAGCAGTTCGGACTCCTTGACAGTATGAAGAAGGTAATGTTCGGAGACAGACTTTTCGGGCGCGCCAAGGAGATGCAATTTGTAGTGTTTGACAACACTTCCAGAGAAAATGAACTTCGTGAGAAGAATTGGGACAGTAACCTCCAAAAGGCATACGAAAAGGGATTGCATTTCTTTGATTAAGGGGAGAAAGAGGCTGATATGAGAGTTTTGCTGTTTTGCTGCAAGGGATTCGAGACAATGGAATTTGCACCGTTCATCGATGTGATGGGCTGGGCGCGCAATGATCATGAGATCAACATAGAGGTCGCGACAGCAGGATTTACGAAGACTGTTGTCTCAACTTTTGGAGTTCCGATAGTTGTCGATAAAGTGTTTGACGAGATCGATGTTACCGAGTATGACGCACTGGCTATCCCGGGCGGTTTTGAAGAGTTCGGCTTCTATGAAGACGCATACAGCGACAGATTCTTGGAACTTATCCGTGACTTTGATTCGGCAGGGAAGATAATTGCTTCAATCTGTGTTGCTGCCTTGCCGATCGGCAAGAGCGGGATCCTCCGCGGACGTAAGGGTACAACTTATCACTTGGGTGAGGGCAGGCGCCAGAGACAGCTGGCGGAATTCGGTGTTAACGTGATCCCGGATCAGAGCATCGTCGTTGACGGTAATGTTATAACGAGCTTTTGCCCTGAGACCGCGCCGGGTGTGGCATTTACGCTCCTGTCTATGTTGGTGGGCGAAGACAAGATGAGTATAGTTGCTGATGCAATGGGATATTCGAAAAGGAGTTTTCAGTAATATGGGAACAGATCAAAAAGTAGCAGTTGTAACAGGAGGCGCTCAGGGGATCGGTAAGGCGATCGTTGATTCCTTCAGATCTCAGGGTGTCGTTGTCCATGTGATCGATAAACAGCAGGGCGACTGGTTTGTAGGAGATATATCTGATAAAGAGACACTGGAGAAGTTTGCTGCAGATGTTGTCAAAAAGTCAGGGAATGTGGATTATCTGGTCAATAATGCACTTCCTCTCATGAAAGGCATAGATGAGTGCAGCTATGAAGAGTTTCAGTATGCTTTGTCTGTTGGAGTCACTGCTCCTTTTTACTTAACCAAATTGTTGATGCCACACTTTTCGACCGGTGCATCGATTGTTAATATCTCATCTTCACGAGACAGGATGAGCCAGCCGCAGACCGAGAGCTATACTGCGGCTAAGGGTGGGATCGCTGCTCTTACTCATGCGATGGCTGTCAGCCTCGCGGGAAAAGCCCGTGTAAACAGTATCTCGCCAGGATGGATAGATACTACAGGATCTGATATCATAGGCGCAGATGCTTCTCAGCAGTTGGTCGGTCGTGTCGGAAAGCCTGATGACATTGCTTCGATGGTCATGTTCTTATGCTCGGACAAAGCGGGATTTATTACCGGAGAAAATATCTGTATCGACGGTGGAATGACAAAGTTGATGATATATCACGGTGATCACGGCTGGACACTTGAAGAAAAGTGAGTAGAGGATTAAGGAAAATGGAGATCGTATACAAAAAACTGACGGAAAAAGAATTAAGCACGATCATCAAGATGAGGATAGATCAGCTGACGGAAGAATATACTTCTGAAGGCAGGACTGTTCCTGAAGATGTGGATCTTGAATCGGCTTTGATGGATTTTTATACGAGAAATATGGCGGCAGGCACTTATGTTTCCTGGCTCGCATTTGACGGAGACAAGATAGTCGGAACAAGCGGAATGTCTTTTGCAGAGAAGCCTCCGTACTTCAGCTGTCCTTCAGGCCGTGTCGGAATCTTGTCCAGCATGTATACCGACCCGAACTACAGAAGGATGGGTATCGCCATCACGCTTCTTGATAAAGTGGTCAAGGAAGCGGAGGCATACGGCTGCGGAACGATCTATATCACGGCATCCAATATGGGTGTTAAGCTCTACGAAGCATATGGATTTAAGCATAACGGCAATTTTATGCAGTACAATTTCTGATCTTATGAGGTGATCTCGAAAAGCGCTGAAAATGCCTGATATAACGGTGTGCAAAGAATCTTTGCGCGCCGTTTTTTGCTGTGCAAGAACCTGTTGCTTGATGATCCTTTGCCGGTTCTTCAGAATGAACCTGACGGAAGGAGGTATCATTCATGAAGACGATACTTGAATTGAAAAACATCAGCAAAGAATACGGTGAGAAAGATAATCGTGTAGAAGCACTTAAGGACGTAAACGTCAGAGTATATGAAGGTGAGTTCATCGCGATAGTCGGAACGAGTGGCTCGGGCAAGAGCACGATGCTCAATCTGATCGGTGGACTTGATACACCCACAAGAGGTCAGATCCGAATAAAGGATAAGGAGATCGGCTCGCTTGGCAGGAGAAAACTGACCGGATTCAGACGACATTATATCGGGTTCGTGTTCCAGAACTACAGCCTGATGCCTGTACTCAATGTCTACGATAATATTGCTTTGCCTCTGTCTCTTGACAGGATAAGAAAGCCGGATCATGCGTTTATTGAGCGATTACTGAAGGAACTAGGCATATGGGACAAGAGGAAAAAGTATCCTTGTGAACTCTCAGGCGGTCAAAAACAGCGTGTGGCGATAGCGAGGGCTCTGGTTAACCATCCTGCGATCGTTCTGGCTGATGAACCGACCGGAAACCTGGATTCTGCTACGACGAATGAAGTCATGGCACTTCTCAAAGACAGTTGCCGTAAGTTCGGGCAGACTATCCTCATGGTAACTCATAACGAGGAACTGGCTCGCAAATGCGACCGCATCATACGTATCGAGGACGGAAGAGTCACGGAGGAAGGTGATGCGGTATGATGAAACTTGCCATGAAATATATGCGGTATTACAAGAATCAAACCTTGGCTATCTGGTTAAGTATCTTTCTGACCGCTATCCTGCTGTCAGGAGTCAGTTCGCTTCTCTACAGCAGCGATATGAACGAACTCGAGAACAGGCG
>CADCPU010000232.1 GCA_902803365.1 Oscillospiraceae bacterium | reverse complement strand
CGCGATCATGGACAACGGCAAGGTCATCGCATCGGGAACGAGCGAAGATCTCAAGAAACTCGTTGTAGACGATCCTTCGAAGATCACGCTCGAAGAAGTATTCCTGACACTCACCGGAAAGAAATTGAGGGACTATTGATATGATCCGCTATCTTATAAAGAATTATCTGAAACTGATGGGCAGGAGCCCTGTAAACATCCTGCTCTTTATCGCAGCTCCGCTGATCCTAATCGCGATTTTGTCGAGTGCTTTTTCCTCCCTTATGGAGTCATATGAGAGAGCCGAATCATTTAGCGTGGGATATGTGATGGAAGAGGGAAGTGATTTCGAAGCCTATATCGATCAGATCAAGGATATCGGCGAAGACAACGAAGTCTACTTTAAGGAGTACGAAGGCGGCGATCCCAAAAAGCTCATGGAGACTGACGGACTGCTTTCTTTTGTCGAATTTCAAAAGGACGATTATGTAGTCTACAAGAGAAACGGAAGCCAGACCGAAGGAAAGATCACGGAGTACATCCTGACCTCGTTTATGAGAAATGCAGACTCTTATAAGCTTGCCGCTACAGGTGCGGGAGAAGTGCCTGAGATCAAGCTCAAGGTCGATCATCCTGACTTTATGCCGGCAGTCGATTCAGTCGATTATTACGGTAAGATCGAGGTCGTATATTTCCTCTGGTGCGGCATCATCTGCGCGACCAGGATCATCTCGAACGAGAAGAAATACGGGATCAAGAATAAGCTTCAGGTCTCGGGCCTCTCGGATCTTAAGATCTATGCCGCAAGGCTTACAGCTTCCTGCATCGCAGTCGGAGTCGGAACGGCTATCGCCGCAGTTCTGTCGATCATACTTTTCGATGTAAAGTGGGGCGTGCCGCTCCTGTCGATCGCGATAGTCGCACTTATGATTGTTGCAGCTCTGGCATCGGAATATATGCTCTACTACATCACGAACAATATCGTCCTCACGATCACGATATCGTTTGCGACCGTATGGGTTGCCGGCTTCTTCGGCGGATCTTTTGAGGTGTATATGTTTGCAGATCACCCGGAGATCATGAAGCTCCTCTCGCCGCTCTACCACGGTAACAGAGCGCTCGTGGAGCTTGCAAGCACAGGAAAGAGCGACTATGCGATGACATCAGTAATGTACTCAGTCGCAATGATCGTTATCTGTTCTGCCGTCGCACTTTTGGCGGCAAGGATCAGAAGGAGGGGAAGAGCATGATCACACTTGTAAAGACAACGCTTAAATTGCTGTTCAGGAACGTCGCGTTCTGGTGCTTTCTTCTTATAACGCCGCTTATCTCGCTCCTGATCATGAACCTGAACCACAATTATCAGGTGGCTACAAATGATAATGAAAACTACGAGATCGTCGAGCTTCAGGAAGGCGAAAAGGTCTCGTATTACGGAACGACCTCCTACGCAGTCAAGGTCTATGATGCTTGCGGCAGCAGGCTCAGCAACGATCTTTTGAACGATCTCGCGTCAGTCGGAATGTATAAATTCTGCAGGGTCGGCTTTGTGGGAAAGACATATGAAGACTATCAGGAATGTGTAAAAAAAGATGCCTATAACGACAGGATGGGAGCCGCGATCTATATTCCGGAAGATTTTGACGAACGGCTTTACAAAGGGGAAAAAGATACAATAATGACATCCGTTATATCGGATGATGAGAGAACGGAACTGTTTTTGGATGACATGGAACTTACGCTGGGTCAGATGATCGCGGCAGGCGATGCAGAGACCTTTGAGAAGCTCCGCAACGACACTCCGGCAAAGGAGATCGTCGCAGTTCCCGAAAAGGGCGAGATCGTCCTCACAACGGAGCAGTCCAACGAGAAGATGGAGATCGGCTATGCGATGGCATTCCTCACGATGGGCTTTGTATTCTGCGGCATATTCGTAGCTCACACTGCGATAACCGAGCAGAAGAATCTCGTCCATACGAGGATCATGCTCACGGGTGACCGCTACGGCCTCTACTTCGTATCGAAGTTCGTCGTAAGCTTTATCGTAAGCTTGATGCTCACCGTTATCGTCGCTGTCGGACTTGTGTTCGTTGATATCGGAGGACTCGGAGTAAGCAAGCCGATGCTGGTCCTGATAGTATTCCTCCTCGGCCTGGTCGAAAGCGCTCTCAGTCTTCTTCTCGGAATCGTCTCAGGCGAGATCATGTCATCGAACTTCGTCGCTTTCACTCTCTGGGCACTCTCGTCCTGCCTGTCGGGCCTTTACTTTCCGCTCGATGATACGACGAAGCTCATCAAGGCACTGTCCTTCCTGATGCCTCAGAAGTGGTTCATGAGCAGTGTGGATATGTTCTATACGCAAGACAACAACGTGTATTTTGTATTATTATGTATTACAGTAGCTTATTTGAGCTTGATACTGAGCATCGGAAGTGTGGGGCTTAAACTTAGAAAGCAGTATGAGTGACAGACTTAAGGAAAATTTCTTTACGGCGGTCCGCATCGGACTTCCGCTGGTATTTACATTCTATTGGGCAGTAACTCTGTTCCTTGAGGCAGGAGTGTCGACTACGATACTCCTGCTGTCTGCTGTTTTCGTGACGCTCCTGACGGTCAAGGAATTATTCGGCGCCAAAAAACGCATATGGTTCCTTCTCGCGGACATACCCGTTTTCGCGCTCCTGACATATATAAGTGACGGCGTCATGATGATCTGCGGTTTCTTCCTGCTCTATGAGCTGCTCTCATACTTTAAGCCCGCGATGATCTGGTATTTTATCCTCACGCTTACAGCTTTTGTGCCGAGTCCCGCGGGTATCGGAATGCAGTTCACCCTGGCAGTGCTTCTTGCCGTGCTCTATATCCAAAACGACCTCGTAAACGAAGACTACAGGCGCCAGATGCTTGACAGTATGGTCTACGAACAGAGCCTCAAAAAAGACATAGACAGGAAGGACGTTGAAGCAAGACTTCTTGCCGAAAACAGGATACTCGAAGAGCGCGCCGAGCTTTCTCAGACGCTGCACGACAAGCTCGGTCACAACATAAACGGCTCGATCTATCAGCTCGAGGCCTCTAAGCTCCTGCTCGACAAGGATCCCGAGAAGGCGAAAACGATGATCGGCGGCGTTACCGACCAGCTCCGTACCGGAATGGACGAGATCCGCGCGATCCTGCGCCGCGAAAGACCGGAGAAGAAGAAACTCGCGATGATAAGGCTCTACGACCTTTGCGAAGACTGCAACTCCAAGGGCGTCGAGGCCAACCTCGTGACAGAGGGCGATACTGATCTCATCACGGATATGCAGTGGGAGACGATACTCGATAATGCTTTCGAGGCCGTCTCGAATTCGATGAAATACGCCCAATGCAAACATATAGACATAAGCATCATCGTTCTCAACAAGATGATAAGGTGTACGATAAAAGATGACGGCGTCGGCTGTAAGAACATAGTCGACGGCATGGGACTTTCAGGCATGCGCCAGCGTATGAGAGAGATCTCGGGCGTCCTGAGCTTTGAGTCCAAGCGCGGCTTTGCGGTAAACATGCTCATACCGATGGAGGGAGAATCAAATGGATAAGATCAAGGTCATAATCGCGGACGACAGTGATTTCGTAAGAGACGGAATGAAGATAATACTTGAAGCAGACGGCGAATTTGACGTCCTGGGCTGCGCGCCAAACGGCAAGGAAGCGATCGAGATCGCCAGGGTCACTCCGCCAGATGTTTTCCTCATGGATATCCAGATGCCTGTCATGGACGGTATCGATGCGACCAAGATCATAACAGAAGAGGGCCTCGGCAAGGTCCTGATCCTTACTACTTTCGATGACGACGATCTCGTCCGCAAGGCAATCAAGAACGGCGCGAAGGGTTATCTTATCAAAAACCACACGCCTGACCATCTGAAGCAGACGATCAAATCCGTCATGAGCGGTACGGGCGTCATGGACGAGAATATCCTCGAGTCTCTCGCGGGAAGCGCCTCGATGCAGAGCTCAAGATTCGATCCGTCCGGCTACTCCGAGCGCGAACTTGACATCATAAAGGCTGTCGCGGACGGGCTCTCCAACAAGGAGATCGCCACCAGGCTCTTTATTTCCGAGGGCACCGTCAAGAACTACATCACGACGATCCTGTCCAAAGAAGGTCTGTCTCACAGGACGGCTCTCGCGGTCTATTATCTTACTGGTAAGAAGTGATCTCTTGGGTTATAATCTCCTGAAAAGTGAAGGGGAAAGATAATGAATTCCAAGACATATTCGAATATCCTTTTTGATCTGGACGGAACTCTGACAGACTCCGGCCCGGGCATAATGAACGGTTTTGCATACGCCATCGGCAAGATGGGCGGAGAAGTGACCGACAAGTCTCAACTGTCCAAATTCGTCGGTCCTCCGCTGGAGGATTCGTTCGGCAGGATCCTCGGTTACTCCGAAGAAGACATACCCAAGGCTATCGCATTTTACAGAGAATATTATTTCGGTATGGGCGGCAGTCTCGAAAACAGCGTCTATCCGGGCATCGTCGAACTTCTCTCAGCCTTGAAGGCCGCAGGCAAGCGCCTT
>CADCPU010000231.1 GCA_902803365.1 Oscillospiraceae bacterium | reverse complement strand
GCTTGCATGGTTCACGGTATGGATTGCGATGCTCTCGTTGAAGAGATCAACAATTATTTCCAGGCTCAGGGCTGATTCAAGGATTTAAATTTTCTGATAAAGAAAGAGGTTATCCCGTTTGAGATAACCTCTTTTTGTTTTCGTTGTTTCAGGGGATCAGTAAGAAGCAGACATTACTATCTCGAACTTGGTTCCTTCGCCCAATGTACTCGTTACGTTGATCTCCGCATCGTGCTTATCGCAGATGAGCTTTACGATGGCGAGTCCCAAACCTGTACCCTTGATGTTTACGCCGGAGTTATGAGCTCTGTAGAAACGGTCAAAGATCCTCGGGAGGTCCTGCTCGGGAATACCGATACCGTTATCTTCGACTGTTACGTGGATCTTTTGTGTTGCAATATGGGATACGTCACCGGAACGCCAAGCGCTTATTTTGATCTCTGCCTGAGGATTGGTGTAGTTGATTGCGTTGGAGATGAGATTTTCGAAGATACGTGAAAGCTTTGCAGGGTCTGCTCTGACTATGAGTGAGTCGCGTGAAGGGAGATCCAGAGAAAGGTGCTTATCGGTATCTTCAAGATCCATTGAATACATGACTACGAGCTCGTCGAGCATCTCGGCGATCGATACGGAAGTGAAGTGGAAATCCGAGTCGCTCGATTCCATTCTGGTGAGCTCCATGATGTCGGAAACGATCCTTTCCATCTGCTCGGAACGGCGGACGATATTGCTCAGATATGAGTTGCGCTGTTCAAGACTTAAAGTGTCCTGTGCAGAGAGCAGGAGCTCGGCGTATCCTCTGATCGCGGTGATAGGCGTTCTTAAATCGTGAGATACGTTGCTCAGGACGTTCTTACGTGCAACTTCGCCTTCGAGAAGTCTCTTGTTTGTGAGAACGAGGTCGCGGTTGATCTCGGAAATAAATACTGTCTTTTCTCTTACCTGGCGCTTCAGTACGGCAGCGTTTCTCTTGATCTCTCGCTGCTGGTTGATGTACGTCGATACGAGCGTGACTTCGGCTATCAGTGAGAAGATCACGAAGATGTTGCTGTATGTCGGGATCGTGTAAACGATCATGCTGTCCATGAGTATCGTCAGATAGAGAACAAGGAACATGAGGCTGAATAACAGCGCCCAGAGAAGCACTCTCTGGTTTTCCTTGTTATAGAAGAAGAGATCGATAAAGATGGAAAGCGTAACCGTTGCGAGAGCGAACATCAGCGCGACGAATTCCGGCAGAAGCGTTCCGGTAAAGATATCGAAGATATAGTAGATGACCACCATCGTAAGACCGACTACAAATACAATGTAGTGGGCTTTCCTGAGCAGGGCAAATTTGCTCTGTGCCTTCGAGCTGGAGAAGTATTGTGAGTTCTCGAGGAAAGCGGTGGAAGATGCGAGTATCAGAAAAACGAATCTTAAATCAGCTCTCAAATGGCTGTCGACCGAGATGAAACGGCAGTCCGTAAGATAGTAAAGAAGTATGGCTGAAAAGCTGATAAAGAATGAAACGAAGAGCCATCTGTTTTTTGTTGAACTCAGGATGATGTTTGAACCTACTATGATCGCAACGAAGAAGATAAGAATTACGATGGAAAAGTGTCCGGCTGTTACGACAGTGCGGACGTCGTTGGCTGTTCCCGTCTCGATGATGGGTTCGGAAAGAAGGCCGGGGTTTGCTACCTTAGGAGTGCAGGTAACTACGATCACTATGTCGAGTTTTCCGTCTTCCGGAATTACCGTACAGTAATCTGCAAATGCATTGAGATTGAATATAGGTGTT
Organism: Oscillospiraceae bacterium; assembly: GCA_902803365.1. Next base: position 936 of record CADCPU010000231.1, on the reverse strand, counting down.
CTTGCGCCGATCTTGTCGATATATTTTCCGTTGCAGAAAACCCATGCCGTACCGTTGAATTTATGGAAGGTGAGGGATAAGGACTTGATGTCTTCATCGCATTCGAAATGTCCGACATAAGCAGCGCTGATCATCTCCTCATCTTCGATCTCGAAACGCTGGTAGCTGACAGTGCTGTCGGTGTTATTCCAATATGCCGAATAGTTGTAGTCGAACCATCCGCGCCAGGTGTCACGGATCCTTACGTTTTCCGCATATGCTCTGTGACTGACCAGAACAGATGAAGGCCAGTAACCATCCCCGGACATGTCAGTTGTTTCATGTTCAAGAGTTGCGTTTGCCATGTCGGGCGATACGTTCGGAACAAAAGTCCAGCCGGTGTTGACGTGGCTGCTGTAAGGTCCGTCGAGAACCAGTGAGTCACTTAATTTCAGCGTTCCGTTTTCGGCATCGATCTCAGGTGTCGAATCGGTTGTGAATGTGATTCCGATGCTGATGATCCCTGCAGCAACAAGCATAAGCAGCATCGCAAAGATAAAGGCGATCATCGTTCCACCGAATGATCTGCCGTGAGCATCAGAGCCTGTAAGCTTGATCCTCGCTAATCTGCTGTGCTTGTATTGTGCCATTTATGTATTTTCCCAAAAAGACAAGCGGGACTAATACTCTAGTCCCGCATTGATCATTTACGATTGTATGAGATTAGAACTGTGTGTTCATGCTGTTCTTAACCGGCGGGTAAGCGAATGAATAGCCGATACCCCACTCGGTCTTAACGAACGTGATCTCAGGTGCGATCTTCTCCATCTTCTTTCTGAGGTAGGAGATGTTAACCATTACGAGGTGGTTGTCGCACGGAGAGTCATCGCCCCATACATGAGAATAGATTCTTGTGAAAGGAACGATAACGTTAGGTGTCTCAGCCAGGAGGCAGAG
>CADCPU010000230.1 GCA_902803365.1 Oscillospiraceae bacterium | reverse complement strand
GTAGCGCTGTTGAGCACGAGGTCTACGGCGTGGACCTTACAGGTCTTGACCGGAAGAAGCGCGAATGTATCTCTTGCCACGCGGATCGCGGTACTGCAGACATAGTCCTGAACGAGATCGTAGTATGCGGACTTGGAAAGCGGTTTCTCGGACACTTCACCTGAAGCCAGGAGGCTCAGGCTGTAGTCCGGTACGACTGTTGCGGACTTGACCTGGAACTCGACTGACATCGAATTAGGATCGTCTGTGCCGACTTCGAAGCCGGAACCGTATTCGAGAAGGTCTTCAAACGGCTCCATCTCGGCGATTACCTGGAGATATGCGTCTGTGTCGCCTTCGAGGACCTTGAGTGCGAAGGTGTTCAATGTCTTCCACTCGTTGTACTCTTCAGTGCCCGGTTTAACGCCTGCAGGGAGAGAACCGGTGCTGATGCCTTCCCAGTCGATCTGGTCGTCGCAGATCCTGTGGACTGACTTGATGGACTCGACGTATTCCTCGTAGAGCTCGACCTTCTTGCGGTTTTCCTCAACGTTGACAGCCGGCTTCATCTCTTTTGCAGCTGCCTTCTTAGGTGCTGCCTCCGACTCGGCCTTTGTTGCCTTTGCGGTCTTTGAACCCTTCTTGGCCTCTTCCTTCTTGCCTCCGAACAAGCCTCCGAACAGGCTCTTTAAGTTCTTCTGCTTTGAATAGTAGACACCCGTTCCCGGAATACCTACCGTAGTAGTTGCTTTACCCGTTGCGCTGATCGTCTGTCTCAAGCCCTTCTTACCGAAGCTGAGGCTCGGTCCCGATTTACTGAGATTTACCTTAAGTCCGTGGCCCAAGGAAATGCTCTTTCTGAAATTTAAGCCCATCAGTCTTCCTCCTTGTTTTCTGATATGTTCATTATACTTGATGTTTCTTCCGTTTGGTCATCAATTTGGGATTCAGAAGTCAACGGATCATCCGCCAACGACTCATCACCCATCGCTTCGTCCGTTGCTTCCGCTGCCGCATCTGCCTCGAGCGCGATGCCGTATTCGGCGCGCTGCTGCTCCATGATCTCATTAACGAGCGCCTTGTTGAGCGTGTCTATCTCGGACTCATTTGCGTAGGAATCAAAGATCATGCTCTTTTCCTTAAGTATCTCCATTACCTTCTCGTCGACGGTGTGCTCGGACAAAAGTCTGTAGACGAGAACGGACTGGGACTGGCCCATTCGATAGCATCTTGAGATCGCCTGGTTCTCGGTTGAAGGCTTCCACTGCGGTTCGCAGATGATGACCACGCTCGCGCACTGGATGTTGAGACCGACGCCGCCTGCGATGATCTGGCTGACGATCACGCTTCCCGCAGGGCTCTCGGCAAAGTCGTCGATGATCTTCTGACGCTCGTCAGACGGGACTGCGCCCGTTATGATGCCGAAGCAGTCCTCGCCCAGAGCTTCCGCGACGCGGTTGATGATGCTGATGTAAAACGAGAAGATTATTATCCTCCTGCCGCCTTCCTTGGCCTCATGACAAAGCTCGAGAAGTCTTTGAAGCTTAGCGGAATCCTCATCATTCTCAACGTTATAGGAGACCTTGCGACATCCCATAAAGTCGTTCTTGGCAAGAGCGATCGTATAGAGCTTGAGCTCCGCAGGAGTCATCGCTACCCACTCTTCGCTCTCGATCTTCTCCGGAAGCTCGGTAAGGACATCTTCCCTGATACGCCTTAAGTAAACGGGAGCGATCTTGCTCCTGAACTCAGGTGCCTTGCTTACGGCGATCATGCTCTTAAGCTCGCCTGCAACTGAATTACGGAGAAGACCCGTGAGGAAGATCATCTCTTCGACTCTGTTTTCGAGCGGAGTACCGGTCATGAGAAGGCAGTAATCGGCGACAGCCGCTATCTTCACCAAAGCCTTTGTCCTCTGCGCTTCAGGGTTTTTGACATAATGCGCCTCATCGACCGTGAGCATATCGAGCGACGTCAGCTTCTCAAGATCGAGTCTCGTGATGGTCTCGTATGTGGTAACTGCCACGTGCCCCTTCTCTATAAATTCATCAAAAAGTTCTTCACGCTTGTCGCCGTATATCGTCATGACCTGAAGATGACTGTGCTTCTCGATCTCGCGGGCCCAGTTGACCATGACGGAAACCGGACAGACGACCAAAAAGTGCGTCCTGCCCTTGGCGGTAAGGTGTGCCATGGCCGCAATAGCCTGCATCGTCTTACCGAGACCCATCTCGTCACCCAGGAGAGTCTTTTGCTGATTGAGGATATATTTGGCGCCGAACTCCTGATACGAACGGAGCGTCGCTATCATGAGGCTCGTATCGAGCTCAAAGGTATTGATCTGCTCAAGGACCTCTTCAGGAAGTCCCAAGACCTGCTCGTCATCCTTAACGGCGCTGCTTCCGCAGAGTTTCTCGAGCACGGCAAAGAACGGTGCCGTATTAGCCGTAAATGCCTTGACCGCTTCGTCGCGGGTCGCGCCCTTCATCGCCTCGTCATAGGAGGCCTTAAGCTCGTCTGCCTTTTCGATATATCCCGTCGACTTTATCTGAACGAGCGTGTTATAGGCATTAAAACTGTCGTTTTGGACCTTGTTGTCTGTAAAAAACCACGTGATCGCCTTGCGCGTCAGGGTGTTGGCCTTCTCGCCGTTTTCGATGATCGGAAGATGATTCATCTCGAAAAGGGC
>CADCPU010000229.1 GCA_902803365.1 Oscillospiraceae bacterium | reverse complement strand
TTCTGGCAGAAGAAGCTTATGTTCGATATCGGTCTTGCAAATGACGAAGAGATCGAGTTCGTATCTCATGCAAAGGATGTTAAGATCTCTGACAACAAGGAGATCGCTTATCCGGCCGGAACGCCTTGCGATCATGTCGGTTATGTATCGATCCTCGGCCGTCCTAATGTAGGTAAGTCTACTTTGCTTAATTACATTACCGGAATGAAGCTTGCGATCGTATCTCATAAGCCACAGACGACAAGAACAAATATCCGTTCCATCTATAACGGCGAGAATTCCCAGCTTATCTTTGTTGATACCCCGGGTGTACATAATCCGAAGTCTGAACTCTCACGTATCATGGTAGAGAATTCATTCAACAGCGCTAAGCATTCCGATATCGTACTTCTCATTGCAGACGGAAGGTTTAATGAACCTGCCGCAGTTGAGAAGAGACTTCTTGAACTCTGTAAAGAGAACCATAAGAAGGTCGTTCTTGCTATCAACAAGTCCGATGACGTAAACAAGGAATCGCTGCTTCCTGCTATCGCCAATTATTCCAAGCTCTATGAGTTTGAAGATATCGTTCCTATCAGCGCCAAGACAGGCGATAACGTAGATATCCTTCTTGAAGCGCTCGAAAAGCGTCTGCCTGCAGGTCCTCGTCTTTTCGATTCCGAGGTCATGACGACTCAGACTGAGCGTGAGATCGCAGCTGAACTTATCCGCGAGCAGATCCTTCATTACACGAATCAGGAGATCCCGCACGGAACTACTGTCGTTATCGATGAGTTTAAGGAAAAGTTCAAGGATAATGCATCTGATGAGTATGATCGTGAGATGGTCGTTATCCATGCTTCGATCATCTGCGAGCGCAAGTCCCATAAGGCTATCCTTCTTGGAAAAGACGGTCAGATGATCAAGCGTATCAGTACCAAGTCCAGGATCAGTATCGAGCGTTTGACAGGATGTAAGGTCTATCTCGAGCTGTTCGTTAAGATCCGTGAGGATTGGAAGAATGATGATACTTATCTTAAGCAGTTCGGCTACTTCGTTGAGGAGGATGACTGATGGCATCCGACCCGATAGCACTTCGCGGAGTTGTGCTGGGTTCGCGTGAATTCAAAGATCGTGACAGGATCATATCTTTTTTGTCCTCGGAAGCCGGCGTAATAGATATCTGCATCAAGGGCTCTGCCAAGAGCGGCAGCAAGTTCTCTGCGGCTTCAGTTCCGTTTATCATTGCAGATGTTGTAATTACTGCTACCGGGTCTTTTTACTATCTTAAGGACTTCAATATCGTCTCGTCCAATTCCGAGATAATGAATAATCTTGAAGCAATGACGACAGCAGCTCACATCGGAAGCGTTCTGTCAGGTTCATATATCGACCAGACTAATGCCAGGGCTTTTTATGAACTGGCTGTCTATTGTTTTTATAATCTTTCCGAGACTCCCGACAGGTATATGCTGATATATTCGGCATTTAACTGGAGATTCCTTTATATCCTCGGATATGCGATCACTTATGATCGCTGCAATCTCTGTTCTGAGGCTTTGGACAGAGCTTCATATCTGAGTTTTTATGACGGACAGATCTATTGTGCTTCCTGCTTTGAGCATTCTCCGAAGCTCTATTCGAGCAACTTCTTCCTGCTGAGTCATGCCGGAATATTGGCGCTTAATTATTTCCTGACGTGTGATATCAAAAAGCTCTTTTCCGTCAGAGTAGATGAGGATTCTCTGCAGCGTCTCGTTCTCTTTACGACTCGCTATATGAACGTTCAGCTTGAAGGAACATACGATACGCTCTTAAACCTTTTGCGCGACCTGAAGGTGTTCTGATCAGACCTGCCAGTTGTCAGGGTAGAGGGTGAGGTATTCGGGCTTTTCGAGACGGTCATCGATAAGAAGCGCAAAGCCTTCATCTTCCTCAGTTCTTATGACTCGGCCTACAGCCTGGAGGACTTTCTCCCAACCCGGGAAACGGTAAGCAAAAGCATAACCGTCACCAAACTTCTCAGCATAGTAATTACTCAAGATCTCGCGTTCAGGACTGATCTGCGGGATACCAACGCCTACGATTATTACGCCCTTAAGCTTATCTCCCACAAGATCTATACCTTCGCCAAAGTGACCGCCGAGCACAGCGCCTCCAAGAAGGATGCCGTCGTAAGGCTCGTTGAAGTTGTTGAGGAATTCTTCTTTGTCACGTGCCGTAAAGCCGGGTCTTTGGATGACAAGCTTTATCTTGCCCGCGCTCTTTTCCTCGATTATTGATGCGACCTTGTTTAAGTAATCGAAAGAAGGAAAGAACATCATGTAATTTCCTTCGCGTCCGTCAAGTTCATCCATGATCCTCTCTGCAACTCGGGGCATCGTAAATGTCCTCTCCTTATAAGTCGTGGAGATATCAGTCTCTATCATGATCTCGAGGTTCTCCGGCGGAAATGGTGATGCGAGTGCAAAATGGCGCACGAAGTCAGTATCCTTGCCTATCAGGACGTTCCTGTAGTATTCGTACGGAGTCATGGTAGCAGAGAAGAATATGACAGACATCTTATCCTTGATAAGCGCATTGAGCTTCGTTGATGCATCAAGACATGTGAGCTTTATGAAAAAGCCTTCTTTCGTTTTTTCAAAGCAGGTTATATAAGACGGATCATAATACTGCTCAAGGACCGTTAGGAAGAATCTTGCTTCAAAGAAGAATTCCATTGCTTTGGTCCTCAATTCGCCCTTGCCGATCTCATCAAGGTAAGGTGAGAGGAACCTTGTTGCGCGCCAAAGCGTCGCGTAGAGTTTCTTCGGAGTCTCGCGCGTGCCTTCGAAGTTCTCGGCTATAAGTGTCTTTTTCTCAGGCACTTCCTCAAGAGATGCAAACGCTGATTGTCTGGAATTTACCAGATGCTTTGCCACGCTGAAATACTGGGACAGCTGCAGGAGGTAGTTTTCTACCTTTTGATTCTTACCCTTGATAAGCGGGATAAGTTCATCTATGAGTTCGCTCCTGAATTCTGCACTGTACATCGAACGGGATCTGTCGACCATATTGTGAGCCTCATCAACGAGGACTACGTTTGAGTCTGACGGATCATCAAAGCTTCTCATTATATGAACTCTCGGATCGAAAGCATGGTTATAGTCGCCGATAACGACATGGCAGTAGTTAAGGACATCGAGTGCCAGCTCGTGAGGGCATACGTTATGCTTCATTGCTATCTTGCCGATCAGGTCAGGAGTGATCTCATCATTTTGAAGCGCTTCTTCGATGGCAGGCTTGACTCTGCCATAGTAACCGATCGCCATAGAGCAGTACTTGGAATCGCATTTTTGACCGAACGGACACATCGATTCCTTTGATGCCAGAAGAATGGATCTTATGAGAAGGCCTTTCTTACGCATGTCGTTGATAGCTTTGCATGCGACCGAACGCGTAGCTGTCTTTGCAGTCAGATAGTAGATCTGGCTGTATTGGCGCTTAATAAGGCCTTTTATGGCAGGGTAGAGGACTGATATCGTTTTGCCCGTACCGGTAGGTGCTTCAACGAACAGGACTTCTTTGGACAACATCGAAAAAAGCGCATTCTTCATAAACTGGGCCTGACCCTGACGAACGTTATCATACGGAAAGCCTGTGTTCTTTATCGATTCATATGAAGCCGCCTCGTAGTTCAGGAGCTTTATCGCAAAGTCAGCATACTTATCGGAAACATAATCAAGGAAATCAAGTGCTTCCTTACGCTCGTAGTCCCATGTTTTTTCGCAATATTCGAGCGTTGTGATCGATACATAACGAAGAGAGATCCTGACAGACGGCTCCGATTTATTTGCAAGAAGCCAAAGTGCCGCATAGATCTTCAGCTGAGCTTCATGTTCTTCGCGCCTTAAGGATTCATATCTGTTCTTGGTCGAGTTTACGGACTTGATCTCAATGATGTGTTTTGTACCGTCTTTTTCGGTCAAAAAGACATCAGCACGTCCATTGATCTTGAGGACTATCGAGGCCATATCGATCACAGCGGAAAGTGAGTATTCAGTCTCCATATCTTCGCCGTAATCCTGCTTGAGCACATTAAAGATCTTTCTGTGAAGCTGGGTCCCCTGAATGCCTGAGACAGAGTTAAAAGACCCTCCGGAAAGATCGCCGGAGCGGCATACATATTGGGCTATGGTAGTTACTGAAACACTTAATTCCTGTGGCATATCCTAATTATATATTTTCATTTGCATTTTGGGGAATGTTAATGTAAAATTACTAAGCGTCTCGAGATGCGGATGTGGCGGAATTGGCAGACGCGCTAGCTTCAGGTGCTAGTTTGGGCAACCAAGTGCAGGTTCAAGTCCTGTCATCCGCAC
>CADCPU010000228.1 GCA_902803365.1 Oscillospiraceae bacterium | reverse complement strand
GGTGCAGGATATTCTTTCTCGAACTTACCTGCAGCGCTGAACCAATCGTTTACAGTGTAGTACTTCTCGCCGTCTACATAGTATGAGATCTCACCCGGCTGCCACTCGCATGCGAATACATGATAGTCATCGCAGAAACGGCCGCTGTCGAGTTTGTAGGAGCCCTGCTTCTGCTCGTGAGGGACACCATAGTGGATAGTTCCGTATGCTGTGTCTTCCTCGCCGCCTACGACCTCCATGATGTCGATCTCGCCTGATGAAGGCCAGTTGCCGTAGTCACTTGTCGTAGGAAGCATCCAGAAAGCAGGAAGGAAACCCTGACCTTCAGGTGTCTTGATCCTTGCTTCCACATAACCGTATTTGAACTCTGCATTGTGGTATGAATTGATCCTGCCTGAATAGTAGGATACCTTGCCATCATCGTCTTCTACCTTTACAGGCTGGATGACGAGATGTCCGTCTTTTACGTATGTATATTCTTCGTCTTCGTTATATGTCTGAAGCTCGCTGTTGACCCAGCCCGGCTTATGGAATTCCTTCATCCAGTCGGAACTCAATTCGTCGCCGTCGAACTCGTCGGACCAAACGAACTCATAACCCTCAGGGATTACACAATCCTCAGGAATAACGAGCTCTGTCTCCTCAGGCTCGGTCTCTTCAACCGTGGTTGCTTCGGTCGTTGCTTCAGTTGTTGTCTCTTCGGTTGATTCTTCTGTTGATTCAGTCTCAACAACAGTCGTAGTCTCTTCAGATACGAATGTAACATCCTTGCCGGTCTTTGTTTCAGAACTGCAGGAACTTAAGATCATGGCGCCGATAAGGATCGGAACCGCTGCCCCCTTTTTCATAACGTTACTCCTCATAAATAATTTTGCCCTACACCGACAGTGCCCTACTGCCGATGCTTATATGATATCACAAGAAGTTTACGTAAAAATATCAGTTATCGTGCTTTTTAACGTCAAGACAGTACATAGATGTCTTTATAACGGCGGCAGGTATCCCGTCAAGGAAAAAGCGCGTCTCATGCTCTTCTTCATCATAATCGAACTCATCGAAGATAAAACTGTCAGTTCCGCCGTAGATATTACATGAACTGTCTTCGGCCGTTCTAATCACGAGAGTCTTTTTAAAGGCACAGTAATCGGCTGACGGAACAACGACCATCATGCGCGGAGCTTCCTGCTCCTTTATGCTCTTAAGAGGTGAATATTCCAATACAAGAGAACCGTTGACCCAGGATATCACCCTGATCTCACCACGACGCTCTCCCATCTGTCCCCATCTTATCCAGCCCGGATAATTAAAGATGACACGCTCGTTCTTATCGTGATAAGTCCTTCGCATATTCGCGATCCTGCTCTTTACTCTCGTCCTGAATCCTTCATCACCGAACACATCATATTTCTCACGCAGACGGAGCGCATGCTCTGCCTGAAGGTAATAACTGTAAGACGTCTCTATGTCTATCGGGCAGCCGATACCGATGCGATAGCAGTCACCCATCCTGTATGCGGCATCTGCAAAATCACATCTGGTGTCTCCCCTTCTTATCTTGTTGAAGTTCTCTTTATAGACATCCCAATAGAGCTTGTTGGCGATGGCACCGTTTTGTGTAACGCCGTCACCTGTTGCAAACATATCGCCCATGAGGATGCTGCTCTCATTGATTCCACCTGCGTGTCCGATCGAGAAATAACGGAATGCCTGATCAAACTTCGGAATACCGTCATTGTCCTTGCCGTAAAAGCTTATCTTACCGAGAGAGTTCGCAGCCGACGGATCACCTGTTAAGTTATAGAATTCAAGAAGGTCTTTGGATGCTTTCTGCCAGTCGTTCGGATATGAAGCGCGGCCATAGTAGTAGCAGTAGCCGCGTGTCTCGATCGCTTCGGGCACCTTGCTCGCGCATAAGACCTCGAGCGCTCTTCTGTATTTTTGTATAGTTAGCGGATCTTCCGAAGATACCTCAGCAGGATCGTGCTTGGATACAAAGTCACGGAATATTCCCAGTGGGAACGAATCATGTGACAGGAAGTCATCCAGAAGTGTCTCACAGATCTCAAGGCATGAGCCAAGCTCGAGAAGATCGGACGGTTCGTAACTCTCGGTCGACTGGTATTCCGACAGGATGTTGCCGCAGATAAACTCGAGCATATCCTGCTCGTCAAAATCCGCTCTCGGGTCACTCGAGTAAATGCCGATATCGTTCCTCATATGAGCGAGGACATAGCACCACTTTATTACGGCGTTGATCTCAAAATCATTAAGTATGAGGCTTATGCCTTCGAGCAAGTCTTCGCATGTAAGTGAGTACTTCGGGCGCTTGGCGGCATCGCCCAATATGCAACAGCCGTCAGTCACTTCGGACAGATCTTTTTCGCAGCGGATCATAGCCTTTATTTCCGTTGCCTTTACCTTGTGAAGGGTTATCTGCTTAACATCTTCAGTATGGAATATTATGTCCTCAGGTCTCGAAAACTGCTTATCGAAAAACCTGACGTTCACATACCTTCCGCCTGATCTTGTTACTATTCCGATCCGCCCGTCCGAACCTGTCTTTACTGCATTGCCGGGTACTATATCTGCCATAACATACTCCTCATATATGCATATATTGTATCGCGAAAAGGGCGATGTTTACAACTAAGGCTCATCAATATATACTCTTCTAAAAAACAAAGAGGTATAAATATGTCCAAGATTGCTAAGTTTTTCAAAGCCATCGGATGCATACTGCTCATACTAATACTTATTGCAGGAGCATACGTGGCATACGTTTTTATTTCTTATGAGAGACTGCCGGATCACATGGAGCTTACTCCTGACACAAGGCATACTCCGGAGCAGGCCGCAACGACAGGTAAAGAGTACACCGTCATGACATACAACATCGGATTCGGTGCTTACACGAGCGATTACAGCTTCTTCATGGACGGTGGCGAATCTTCCTGGGCCAAGAGCGAAGAAGATCTCAAGGCCAACATGGACGGCATCGCTAATGACATCGCCGGAGTCGGTGCTGAT
>CADCPU010000227.1 GCA_902803365.1 Oscillospiraceae bacterium | reverse complement strand
TCAGCGGCAGGCTGATCGATCACGCCAACGAGTATCTTAGGGCGAACGGCTTCAGGAGAAGTTACATTCCGACCGGCAAGGAGAATGTCGGACTTTACGAGCACTACGGGTACGCGTTCGAAAAGGAGATTACCAATTACGGCGGCGAGAACGATCTGTTGTATTCAAAGAAGATCTGAAATGCCGTGCAGATAAGTTAAACATAGAGAGAGTCGCAAAGGCGCGGCTCTCTCTTTTTGCTTTTCGTGGATTTTTGCTACCTTAGGAAGCAGCTTCGCGAGGGGGCTTTTTATGACTGCGACCTAAGGTAGCAAAAACGGAAAGGGCCTTTTCGAGCATGCTGCATAAGGTAGCAAAAATGCGATGGAAAATGCGTGGGGAATTGCTGTATTAAAAAAGGACCACCTTGCGGCGGTCCCTGTAAGTTCTTGTTTGTTACTCAGCTGCTTTAGCGCCGGTTCCCTCTTCCTCATCCTTGATGCGCTTATCGAGGTTTGCGCGGAACTCTTCGGGTTCGTACTCGAGCGGCTTAGCAAGAAGCCCGGCCTCCCAGAGTTTGTTCTCGATCACGTCGAGGAGCGCCTCGGACGGAGCAAGTACCGTGTGGTAGTGGTAGCCGTCCGTGATGTTGGACAGCAGTGACGACTTGCCCGAGCGGATGGATTCCATGAATTCCAGAACGTCCATGCGTGAACGGATGTTGAGTTCTGCGCGCAAAGTACCGTAAGCGCGATGGCTTACAAAGACGTCCTTGACGGTAGCGCCGCAGTCGACGAAGAGGTTGAGTTCCTGTTCGCTCTGCTCGGATGTGTGATGGACCTTGAAGATGCGCTCACACATGCGCTCGCCCGCCAGACGATAGCCTTGAGGGGTGGATTCGACGTTTTCGCCTGCCGCGCGAAGGATCGCGATGTCTGTCACGATGACCTGGCGGCTGACATTCAGAGCATGCGCCAAGTGACTCCCCGACAGTGGCGTCGGAGACTCTCTGAGCAACTCTTTGATCTTGTCTCTTCTCTCAATGGCGTTCATTAATCGGACCTCTTTTTGAAGTTCTTATTCAATTGGGTGCAGATTCTTAAGGGATACGTCGAGGATAGGCGAAGAGTGTGTCAGCGCACCGCTGGAGATGTAGTCAACGCCCATCTCTACATACTTTGCGAGGTTTTCGCGTGTTACGTTACCGGAGATCTCGATCTCGGCCTTGTGGTCGATGAGAGCGATAGCTTCCTTGAGCATCTCAGGTGTCATATTGTCGAGCATGATGATGTCAGCGCCTGCTTCGAGAGCTTCCTTGACCATCTCGATGTTCTCTACTTCAACTTCGATCTTACGAACGAACGGAGCGTACTCTTTTGCCATAGCGATAGCCTGCTTAACTCCGCCTGCTGCACCGATGTGATTGTCCTTGAGGAGAACACCGTCGGAGAGGTTGTAACGGTGGTTGTTGCCGCCGCCTACCTTTACGGAATACTTCTCGAAAACGCGGTTGTTCGGAGTTGTCTTACGTGTATCGAGGAGCTTGGTCTTTGTGCCCTTAAGAAGGCTTGCTGTCTTATTTGTGTATGTAGCGATACCGCTCATTCTCTGAAGGTAGTTCAAAGCTGTACGCTCGCCGCTCAAGATAACTCTCATGTCACCGGTTACTGTAGCGAGGAGCTCGCCCGGAACGACCTTGTCGCCGTCCTGCTTCTTGAGGTCTACCTTGACCTTCGAGTCCATAAGCTCGAATACGCGTGCGAAAACATCGAGTCCGCAGATGATGCCCTCTTCCTTACAGATGAGGTCTGCCGTTCCCTGAACAGGGCCCTTGACGACGCTGTTGGTGGATACGTCTTCGCTCGTGATGTCTTCCTTAAGTGCTGAAAGGATCAGCGGGTCTACGTTACAAAGTAATGTTGCTTTATCAAACATGTGGGATTCCTCCGGTAGTGATTATTTCTTGGATTCTGCGTTGGCTTTTTCGATAGCGTCGAGGACGATCTTGCGATAGTGCTTATCGAGCGCCTCGCCGTCCTTATAGAAGCTTAAGTCAGGCAGGTCATTCTCATCGAAAACGAGCTTGTCGTACTTCGTGCTGATGTCTTCAGCCGCAAAGCGTGCGAAGACCATACTCTCAAGGAGCGAGTTGCTTGCGAGACGGTTCTTGCCGTGTACGCCGTTACATGCCGTCTCACCGATAGCATAGAGGTGGTCGCATGTAGTCTTGCTCTTGTAATCGACCTTGATACCGCCCATATAGTAGTGCTGGGCAGGAACGATCGGGATAGGCTCCGTAAATACGTCGTAGCCCTTCTCTGCACAGTGCTGAACGATATTCGGGAAGTGCTTGGAAAGCTCTTCCTTAGGGATAGGACGAAGGTCTTCCCACACGTGAGGAGTTCCGTCCTTCTTCATCTGCTCAAGGATCTTCTCGGTAAGAAGGTCACGCGGCAAAAGCTCGTCTACGAATCTGTTGCCGTTCTTATCAAGAAGGATCGCGCCCTCGCCTCTTACGGACTCGGAAATGAGGAAGTTACGATCCTCTTCTTCGGTCGTATAGAAAGTCGTCGGGTGGATCTGGATGTAGTTGATATCCTTAACGGCGATGTCGTACTTAAGCGCGAGTGCGACAGAGTCACCTGTGAGGTTCCTGAAGTTGGTGGACTGAGAATAAAGTCCGCCGATACCGCCTGTAGCGAGCATCGTGTAATCAGCAAGGATCACGGAGATATCTTCGCGGGACTCGAAGTCCTCAGGCTTCTCCTCAGCGCGTGCGGAGTTGTCCTTTACGACTGCACCGTAGCAGCAGTTGTCGCGGATGATGAGATCGACCATCTTCTGGTACTCGATGATCTTGATGTTCTCTTTTGTGAGCGCCTTGGCCCAAAGCTTCTCTGTTATCTCGCGGCCTGTGATGTCCTTGTAGAAAAGGATCCTCGGCTTGCTGTGACCGCCCTCACGGGTAAAGTCGAGCGAACCGTCTTCGTTCTTCTTGAATCTTACGCCGTAACTGAGGAGTTCCTCTGCAACGTCGCGGGAGTTCCTGATCATGAGATCTACGGAACCCTTGTCGTTCTCGTAGTGTCCGGCCTTCATCGTGTCTTCAAAATAGGCGTCGTAGTCCGACATATCGTCGAGCATACACATACCGCCCTGAGCAAGGAACGAATCGCTGCGTTCAACGTTGCGCTTCGTTATGATCGTCACCTGCTTGTCTTCAGGCAGGTGGAGCGCTGCGATAAGGCCTGCACAGCCGCTGCCCACGATCAGGACGTCGGTGTGAGTTACTGTTTTGTTATTTGCCATAGGCATCTCCTCTTAGGCTCTTGCCAAAGTATTGCTTGACTGATGATAACATATGACTTTACACCTGACAAGACACCTGTAAACTTTTTCTGTTGACAACCTTCTTTTACATGTTTATACTCTCGAATAACACTCAATTTTTTACAGGAGATCACATTCATGACGATTCAGGAAATGCAAGACGAGATCCGTCGCATCAAGAAAGAAAAAGACATCTGCATTCTGGCACACGCTTACCAGAATCACGAGATACTCGAAGTAGCCGATTACGTAGGAGACTCATACGGCCTCGCCGTCAACGCCTCCAAGGACTCCAAGAAGACCGTTCTCATGTGCGGCGTCAGATTTATGGCAGAGACATGTAAGATCATCTCTCCTGACAAGAACGTCATCCTCGTATCGCCTGAAGCAGGCTGTCCGATGGCAGAACAGCTTGATCCCGAACTCCTCGCTGCACTGAAGGAAGATTATCCTGACTACACCACAGTCTGCTATATCAATACAACGGCAGAGCTCAAGACACAGTGTGATGTGTGCGTTACATCATCTGCTGCACTTAAGATCGTAAGTCAGCTCACGAATGACAAGATCCTCTTCATCCCTGATCCTAACCTCGGTTCCTGGATCGAAGAACAGCTCCCGGACAAGACCTTCGCTTTCTACAAGCGCGGCGGCTGCCCTACTCACTTCCGTCTCACTGCTGACGAAGTCAAGAAGGCCAAGGAGGCTCACCCTGATGCACTCGTTCTCGTACATCCGGAGTGCCGTCCTGAGGTCGTTGCTCTCGCAGACTATGTAGGAAGCACGACAGGCATCATGAGCTATGCCAAGAAGAGCGACAAAGAAGAATTCATCATCGGTACCGAAAACAGCATCGTCTCACATCTTCAGTACGATTGCCCTGACAAGAGATTTTTCGCGCTCTCGAAGGACTGCGTATGTCACAATATGCGCCTTACAACTCTCGGCGATGTCTATATGGCAGTCAAGGGCCTTACAGGTGAAGAGATCACATTAAGCGATGAAGTCATGACAGGCGCCAAGAAGTGCATCGACAAAATGCTCGAGCTCGGCGGCTGATACTAAATCTTTTTCGAAACCTATGTAACTTCCCGGTTGTTTTACCCGTCTATAGGGACAAGAAACACCGGGAGGTTTTTTTATGAAAACGAGAAAAATAATTGCAACTATAGTATTGGCAGCAATGACGATCGGAGCATTCACGGGATGCTCGACCAAGCAGCTCACGAGCACAAACAGGCTTTATGCAGCGACCATCAAGCAGGACGCAAAGTACGACGAGCACTTAAAAGGCTACCTCGACTTTGCGATGACTCTTGCCAAGACCTGTGCAAAGGACAATGACGAAAACATCCTCATCTCACCTGCATCGGTCCTTTTCGCGCTCGAGATGACGGCAGCAGGCACATCGAACATGACGCTCGAGGAGATCGCACAGGCTATCATCCCTGACGCAACACCTGAGGAAGTCCAAGACTTCACGGCACAGTACATGAACACATTCGACGGCGACTATTTTAACCTCGCCAACTCGATCTGGATCGACAATAAGATATCCGATGGCATCTATGACGATTACAAGAATTTCCTTAAGGACAGATACGGAGCAGAGATCAATGAGTGTGATCTTCCCGCTTCCGTGAACGCTCTCAACAACTGGATCAGCGAAAAGACCAAGGGCCGCATCCAGCATATGATCGATCCGTCCGACATCACAGAGAACACACTCGAAGTACTTATCAACGCCATCACATTCGACGGTGTTTGGGCAACAGAGATAAGCGAGGACGATGTTTTCGATCAGAACTTCTATAACGCTGACGGAACAACAGTCGATACTTCATTCCTTCACGGAGAGGCAGATGCATACATCTTCTGCCCAGACGCAATAGGATTCCTCAAGAACTACGACGGCGACAAATACGCTTTTATGGCTTTCGTGCCTACCGACGATACGATAACGGCGAACGAGTATCTGGCCAACATGACAGGCGAAGACTTCGCTTTCTTATTTAACAGCCGTAATGCTTCAGGCACGACACGTTTCTCAATGCCGGAATTTGAATCACAATACAGAAGCGTTATGAACGACAACCTTATCGAATGCGGCATCGAAAAGATCTTCGGCGGAGAAGCAGATTTCAGCGCAACAGGTCCTTTCGAGCCGGGCGATCTCTTTGTCTCAAAAGTTATCCACCAGACCATGATCAAGGTCAACAGAGAAGGTACCGAAGCAGCTGCAGCAACAGCCGTAGTCTGCGAGACAATGGGCGCAATGGATTTCTCAAAGACGCATATCGTTGAAGTAGACCGTCCGTTCGTCTATGCCATAGTTGATACAGAGACAGGAACACCTGTCTTTACAGGAACAATAAATAACATGTAATAAGGAGATACAAAATGAAAAAGATCACATCAGGATTACTGCTGACATTGATTGCGGCAGGCGCTCTCGCCGGCTGCAGCAATGTACAGGAGGCAACAACCGAGGAGCCACCCGAGACAACCGCTGCTTCAACGACTACCGAGCCGGAAGAAACAACTACGGCAACTGAAGAACCGGAAACCAGTGAGACTACAGAAGAACCTGACAAGCTTCCGCAAGAAACACTGGTCGACAACAAGTTCGAAGAGCATGCAGAGGATTACAGAGGATTCGCACTCAAGCTCGCATCAGAATGCGCAGGCGCGACAGATGAGAATGTCCTCGTCTCCCCTGCTTCAGCCCTTTTCGCGCTCGAGATGACGGCCGCAGGCGCAGCAAACATGACTCTTGATGAGATCGCTCAGGCGATAATCCCCAATGCGACTCCGGAGCAGATCCAGAATTTCACGGTGCAGTATATGGATTCATTCGACGGCGACTACTTCAGCCTCGCCAACGCGATCTGGATCGACGATGCCTACGCAGATGCTATCTACGATGACTACAAGTCATTCCTCTCCACCTACTATGGCGCCGAGATCTCATACGGTGAACTCGCTGATGCTACACAAGCCATCAACGACTGGGTCAAGGAAAAGACCAAAGGTCGCATTCCGGCACTCCTTGAAGACGGTGACCTCGGTCCGTCAACAGTTCAAGTCCTCGTAAATGCCATCACGTTTGACGCGACCTGGTATGCCGAATTCCCTGAAGACGCGATCTGCACGGATAAGTTCAACAACTACGGCGGCTCGACTTCAGATGTCACATACATGAACGGCTTCGCAGAGATCTACTTTGAAGCAGCCAACGCTGAAGGATTCATCAAGTACTATGACAACGATGATTACATGTTCATGGCTATCCTCCCTGACGACGAGTCGATCAGCGCCAACGACTACCTCGCTTCGCTCACAGCCGAAGACTTCGACGAGATCATAAACTCCCGCAACTACTCCGGCGCAAACGTAAAGATGCCTGAGTTCAAGTCCGACTACAGGACCGAACTTAACTCCGTTCTTACCGCAATGGGAATCGAACAGGCTTTCGATCACGAGAATGCTGACTTCAGCGCAGAAGGAGACTTCGCCCCGGGCGCGATCAGCATCAGCAAGGTCGTCCAGCAGGCAACCATCACAGTTGACCGCAAAGGAACCGAAGCCGCAGCAGCAACAGCAGTTATGGAAGTAGACTCCTGCGAGCCTGAAGAACCAGAAGAGGTCAACTCCATCGAACTGACACGTCCGTTCGTCTACATTATCTTGGACACTGAAACGCGAACCCCGATCTTCGCGGGAACGATCAACAACATGTAACTTCAAGGACCGCCCACAAGCGGTCCTTTTCTTTGCCCTCCTCACCGTTTTTGCTACCCTGCGCAGCTTTCTCCCAACTCCCCTTTTCATTTTTGCTACCTTACGCAGCATACTCAAAATCACCCAATCCGGCCCTGCTCCCTAAGGTAGCAAATCCGAAAAAACTCTCAGCTCGCAAAGCTCGCCTTACGCTTTTTGCTCCCCTACGTAGCAAAGCACAAAAGTAGCATTTCAACCCTGCTCCCTAAGGTAGCAAAAACCGCGGGAAGCCCCTGTTTTCAGGGCTCGAAAAAAATGGTCACTTATGGTCACAACTTGAAAACCCGGAAACGCC
The DNA here is from genome assembly GCA_902803365.1 of Oscillospiraceae bacterium. The sequence goes on along the minus strand of CADCPU010000227.1, from coordinate 146 downwards.
TGCAAATAGGGGATTCTTATTTTTCAACACCCTCGAAAAAGCCCCGTTTTTGAACGTTCATGGTCACAAGCCCCCCTTGCGGCGCAGGCGTTTTCGGCGTTTTTTGACGAAATTGGCTGTAATTGTTTTTTTTGTCACTTTTTTCC
>CADCPU010000226.1 GCA_902803365.1 Oscillospiraceae bacterium | reverse complement strand
CCTTGATCTTCTGTAATGTGAACTGCTGCCGTGCGATCCTCCGTGAGATCCACCGTGTGAACCGCCTCCGTGCGATCCTCCGCCTCCGCTGTGTGGCATATCTTACTCCTCCTGATTATCTCTTCATAGCCTCGTCGATCAGATCCTGGATATCGGACCTGCTGTAAAGATCAATATGAGAATAGATCCTTCCGTGTGCGTCGGAATCATCAACAAAAGTATGGAAGTTCTCGCGGTCCGGTACATCCGGCAAGCGGAGAGGATACCATACGTCCGAGCCTCCGAAAAGCATGATCACATTTGCATCCGTTGTCTGTGACCAGTTGACGAGATCGTCGTGCAGTGAGATGTCGAAAGACAATGTCTCAAGGACTTCCGGCTGTATAAACAGCTTCAGGTTAAACATGTCCTCCATGTCCTCAGTAACTACGAGCTTGGCGCCGCTGCCGTCTTTTTCGAGAGCGTCGCGCAGATAAGAGAAGTCTGCCTTAAAGTATCCGAGCTCCTTCATACACTGAACATAATAAGGATAGTAATCATAAGGGACAGGATCGTACTCAGTTACATATGGTGGCGTTTCTTCATCAGCCGGCTTGTCGCCCGTCAGAAGGTAATATATCTCATCAACGTAGCCATCTTCACCCTTAAGATCGAGAACGTTCTGTATCGACTCGAAATCCTGTGCATACTGCCATGTGCGGATAGCAAACGAAAGAACGACATGATCAAATACGATCTCTGGTGTCGCCATATCAGTGTATTCGTTGGAGTCTTTGGTAAGATATTCCCAGACTCTGTCCTGAAGCGCCTCGCGGTTCTTAATGGCCTCGACCTGGAAGTCGAGCACGAGCTGACGATACGCAGCTGCCTGCTCAGGACCATATCTGTCGTCGCCGATCGTCTCGTATATGTTTTTCACAAAGATCTCTTCCTGCGGATTCGACATAACAGGCGCGATCTGCGGAACAAATACGTTCGCATCGTCAGGGAAGTACATCGACTGTACCATTGTAGCGATGCCGCCCTTGCTCGCACCTGCCATCATCCAGCTGCCGGGCATGACCTTCTTGAGTTCAGTAATGATGTGGTGGAAATCACACGCTGCATTGTAACTCGTCAGATATTCCCAGTATTTTGGGGAGTTGTTATCAAGATCCTCAGGCCTGGACTTTCCGAAAAATCTGTACTCAGCACTTATGTAGTTAATAACGTGACTGACAGCATATGTGTCAAAATATTTCTGACCGGTCAATATGTTATCGTTCAGGAAATAACCGCCGACATAGAACTCGCTGTTTTTGGTGCCGTTAAACGCGATCGTTACACGCTGTTCGAATGTTCCCTTTGAAGGATCATTCCAGTCGAGTGGCTGCTCGAAATACACTACAAAGTTGCTCTTATCAGCATTCTGATAGTTATAGCCTTCTTGTCTCACTACTGAGAGATCTTCAACTCTTGTGACACCGTCGAGTGCTTCGAGCGCTTCAACGGTAAGGTCAGGCACCGGCGTATATGCCGTAGTCTCGGAAGCCTCTGTCTCCTCAGTGACTTCTGTTGTCGTCTCCGCCGCAGCCGCTGTTGTTTCAGCTGCCGTAGTCGTTGGCTCGGTCGCGGGCGTTTTCGCGCACGATACGAGCAAAAGAGCTGTCATTGTTGCTGCGATCAGTTTTGTTTTCTTCATATTTATTTCTCCTTTCATATATAGATAACCAACTACGAATCAACTTCGTGACGTTTTCTTTGGACGTCACGTATTGTTACTGTGTTAATGCCTATCATGCAGACGACTATTACGATGCCAATAACAAGAAGCGATCTGCTGCTTGTTGCTGATCTGCTTATTTTGTCCAGCCCGCCGTATATGCTCAACAGTCCGACCGCAAAGAACGGAACCTGTATCGCGAAGTATGCGAAAAGCGGCTTTTTCTCTATGTAAGCCATCTCCGTTTGGTAGTTATCCGGGAGCGTCGCGACAGCCTCGCCGTCATCCGTCTTTTCTACCAGCTCGTACCTATAGCGGGTATCGAGGATGACCGGGATTGTCATGAGCGAACAGATCACTACAAAGACGAGGTCGATGGTCACGAACCCCATGAACATCGACTGCTCGTAGAACGGCTTATCGATGATGGACTGTGCGTGTTTGCCAAGCTTTTCGAACCCTTTTGTAAAGACGTCTTCCGGGGCAAGTCCCTTTTCGAGTTCTGAGTGGATATACCCGACAAAGACATCTTCCGAATAGAACCTGTCCGTATCATCACCGACCATGATCTCCCAGCTGAAGTCCGGGACCTCGATCCGGCCTGTGCGGTAATCCGGTGCCTGATCCCTCGGGATCGCGTAGATCAAGAGGTAGTGGCGCTCGTCGTCGAACATCTCGAGATATTTGTCGTAAGCGTACTTCTCAAGGCGATTGTAGGCGACGTAGTCACTCTTACTTGTGTAATACATATAATCATCCGTGTACATCGTCATAACGATCGGGCAAATGCCTGTCAGGTCGTTATATTTGAGCAGCTCCTCCTCGAGCTCGTCTTTGTTCTCCAATATGTTGATCTGATCGATTATTCGCGACTGCGGTCGATCGTAATTTTCTCTGAGCTTGTTTGATCCGAGATTGAGACCTTCCGAGAGCGCCGTTATGAATATCACCAGATAAACGAGCAGGAATATCGCCCCGAAAAAGATGCTGATGAAGATCAGGGAAGACAGCGATTCTTTGACCGGGATCTCAGTGGAGTAATAGTCCTCGACCTTGCCGTTGAGGTAGCGCTTCCTGAAGTGCCTCGCACCTTGAAAATACGTGCGCGACAGCCTCGGTCTCGAGCCTCCTCGACTTCCTCCGCTGCTTCTGTGACTTCCTCCGTGATGGCCGCCTCCGTGCGATCCGCCGCCTCCGCTGTGTGGCATTTTATCCCCTCCGATTTTTAATAAAATTTTATCACAAAGGAGTGGCAAATTAGCAGATGCTATTTCTGTTGTGCATCCGAATATTCCGCATGCGCGAAATATATAATATTCACTAAATGGGAAAGTGAGTAAGGAAGATGAATATCAAGAGACACATCTGTGAAGGCTGCGGCGGTCAGCTCCTGGTCGACCGCGAGATGCAGGTCTATTTCTGCCAGTTCTGCGGCGTCACATACGATTACGAATATTTCAAAGAAGACGACGTTTGTGAGAAAGGCGACAAGTTCGTGGCAGCCGGCGAATACACGGCCGCCCTCGACGCCTTCAGATTTCTCCTCTCCAAAGACCCGCACAACGCCTACGCTCTCGAGAAAGTAATGCTCCTGACCTGTGGCGTCCCGTCAGTCGAGTCCCTGAACGACAAGGATGTCCTCGATGGCGTCTCAGGCGACTTTGAGTCTGTTGCAGGTCTGGCTGATCAGGCACCCGAGGAATCGCGCGAGCGCCTTTTCGCAGTCCGCGACATGCTGGGATCTTCATTTGATGCCGCTTCGCTCAACACTCAGGTCGAGTCCCTCACGGCGCAGATCGCAACCGACGAAGAAGAGAAGAAGCAATGCGATCTCGGTATCGTTCACGAGTACATCCCTCTCAGAGACAGGTTCGGCAACGAAGTCGGCGAACCGATCCATCCGAAGCAGTTTCAGAAGGAAAATGTTCGGACGTGCATTATTGCCTGGATCTTTGTGATCTTGCTCTTTCTGCCGGTCTTTAGTGCAGAGGGAGGCGTGCCCGTCGGAATCGTTATCGACCTCATCTTTACGGTCGCTATATTCGGGACGCTCTGGTGGCTCTACGATACGAAGGTCAAGCCTGCGCTGGAACACATCAGACATTATGAGGACCGTATTGCGAAGCTTACTGCAAGCCTTAATGACCTTGAGTCGCGCCGGAAGGCCGCCCGTGACGAATACAACGCGATCCGCCGCGATATAAAAAAGAACATAGCAAAACTGCAGGAAGAAAGCACACAGACAACAATGCCCGCTTGACTACAGAAAACAGATCTCAAAATAAAGCGTCAAGGCTACCAAAGGTACCGCATCGCGGCCCCGGCCTTGACGCTTTTTCCTTGAGATCTGTAAAAGAGCATCAAGCGGGCGTTGTTATCTTCTTGGGTGCGCATAATGTGACGTTTGATCAACATTCGTGGTTCAGCCGCGTGGTATTTGTAGACATAACGTCAACATAGTAGCATGTGCATATAAGAATACGAAAATGTAACCTTTTGTATACAAACACATAAGTGTGACAGAGTCCAAGGAAACCAAAGGTTACAGAATTCGCCTTTTCGCGAGGTCAAATGTAAACCAAAGGTTTCATAAATTGCTAAGGATCGAGCTTTTT
>CADCPU010000225.1 GCA_902803365.1 Oscillospiraceae bacterium | reverse complement strand
CTGTCGATATCGAGCGCCTTAAGACCGAAGTCGGAAACTTCCTTATCGATCGTATCCTTATCAAGATGCATGGCATAATCTCTCATACGCTTAAGGAGTCTGATCGCGATACGAGGCGTACCGCGCGATCTCGATGCGATATTGCGAAGACCGTCTTCCGTAATGCTGATATTAAGGATCTCGGCATCACGGCGCAGGATAGCCATAAGCTCATTCGTCTCATAAAGCTCAAGACGATGGATCATACCGAATCTGTCACGAAGTGGCGCGGAGAGCATACCGGCTCTTGTGGTAGCACCAACAAGAGTAAACTTAGGAAGATCAAGTCTTACGGATCTTGCAGAAGGGCCCTTACCGATCATAAGGTCAAGACAATAGTCTTCCATTGCCGGATACAAGACTTCCTCAACACTCCTGTTGAGCCTGTGGATCTCATCTATAAAAAGGACTTCATTCTGATTCAGATTAGTAAGGATAGCGGCAAGATCACCGGCCTTTTCGATCGAAGGACCGGTCGTGATATGGATTCCGACACCCATCTCACAAGCGATGATATTGGCAAGCGTAGTCTTACCAAGACCCGGAGGACCATAGAGAAGTACATGATCCAAAGCCTCATCTCGTTTCTTTGCAGCTTCAATGAAGATACGAAGGTTATTCTTAACCTTCTCCTGACCGCTGTAATCGTCAAGCGACAAAGGTCTGAGATTATTCTCATCCCTGTCATCAAACTGCTTCTGGCGACCTATTACACGCTCTTCCTCGCCAAAACCACCAAAACCGTTATAATCCATTGCTACCTTAATTACCTCTTAGTGAATACAGATACTTTTACCGTATCATCTTACCATTTTTTTGAGAGATCTCTTGATAAGATCCTGCAATTCAATACCGTCTTCGTATGAAGTCGTTACAGCCTCGCGTGCATCATCATCCTTGTATCCGAGAACAACTAGTGCATTTATGGCATCATCGATCAAAGAAGGATCAGCTGAACCGAGATCAACAGGAATACTGCTTGCAGGGCTTGTGGCAAATGAAGATACACCGACCTTCTTAAGTTTGTCGCGAAGCTCGAGTATGATCCTCTCTGATGTCTTTTTACCAAGACCCTTTACTCCTGACAACGACTTCACATCACCGCTCATGACTGCCATGGCAAGCTTATCAGGCTCCATCTGCGAACAAACGGACATAGCGACCTTAGGTCCTACGGAACTTACCGTGATCAAAAGAAGGAACATATCCTTCTGTTCCTGTGACGAGAAACCAAACAAGGAGATATCATCCTCTTTTACATTCTGATAAACATATACAGTAACGTCACCGCCACAGCTGCCGAATGCGGACGATATGGCAAACGGACAGATGATCTCATATCCGATACCGTTATTGTCAACTACGATTATCTCATCACTTCTCTTGACTAATGTTCCTTTAATATATGAATACATATTGATGTACGCCCGAAGGCTCCTTTCGCTTCTTTACTGTTTGAACAAGAATGCTCAGATAAATTCCCTCTTGCCGTAGCGTCCGTACTGGTAACCGGATACCGCACGCTCTGCAAACGGAATGCCGGTATTTGCAAGGCAGATGGCAACCGCAAGACCGTCACATGCATCATCAGGCTTAGGCACTTCCTTAAGCCCGAGAAGCCTTACGACCATCTGCGAGACCTGATTCTTGTCAGCCTTACCGTAACCTGTAACAGCAAGCTTTATCTGTCCCGGAGTAAACTCGTAGACAGGGATATTCTTACGCGCAGCCTCAACGATAACTACACCTCTGGCCTGCGCCGTACCGATCGCGGTCGTCTTGTTCTGACTTAAGAACAACTCCTCAACAGCCATATAATCCGGTTTGTAAAAATCCAGAAGCGTGGCGATCCTGGTATTTATCGCCAGGAGCCTCTCCGGAAATTCAACGTTCGGCTTGGTCGAGACTACGCCGCAATCAAGCATATTAAGCTTATTGCCGACCTTCTCGATCACTCCGTAACCCGTGATCGCATAGCCAGGATCGATACCAAAGTATATTTCTCTCTTAACTGCCATCAGATATTACACTCACATTCAAACATTTGTTCTTTTATTATACACCAATAGAATAATTTAGCAACAAACATCTAAGATATAAGGCGGAACGTCTGGTTTCTCCTCTGAGACCGTGAAGGCATCGATAACGAGTTCAGCGGCTTTTTCGAGCCTGTCCTCATCAACGACGGCAGTCTTGCCCTTATATAAGATACAGAGCGTCTCGCCACGCTCGACCTTGTCACCGACCTTCTTAACGAGCGTCAGACCTGCGCCGTAATCGAGTTCGTCACTCTTGGTAAGTCTGCCCGCACCAAGCTCGACAGATGCATTACCGATCATGTCCGCCCTGATTGCAGATACATAACCGCTCGACTGAGCTGTGATCTGCATTACATCGACCGGATATTCCTTATAGATCGGCGAACCCGTCGAATGGATAAGTCCGCCCTGACCGATGATCAGACGATCATAATAATCGAGTGCAGTACCGTCGCTGAGCCTCTTTTTGCAGAGTTCCTTGATCTCTTCAACAGGCAGATCCTTCTCAGGCGCATCAGACAGCTTGACCATATTGGCCGCAAGAGTTGTAACGACTTCGATAACGTCTTCCTGTCCGTCTCCCTGTAAGGTCTCGAAAACCTCCATCATCTCAAGGACATTTCCTACGTTCCTGCCCAAAGGCTCGTCCATCGACGTGATGACGCACGTAACTTCAACGCCAGCGAGCTTACCGATCTTGATCATAGCCTCAGACAAAGCTCTTGCCTGCTCAAGATCCTTCATGAAAGCACCGCTTCCGCATGTAACATCAAGGACAATTGCATCTGCTCCGCCCGCTATCTTCTTGCTCATGATACTTGATGCGATAAGCGGGATCGAATCCACAGTCGAAGTAACGTCTCTTAATCCGTATAAGATCTTATCGGCAGGTGCAAGATCCGGTGTCTGACCGGAGATGACCATACCGTCTGATTCAATGTGCTTAGGGAAATCCTTAAGATCTACAGAGACATTAAAGTTCTCGATCGATTCAAACTTATCTACCGTACCTCCGGTAAATCCCAATCCTCTGCCGCTCAGCTTAACGGTCTTAATACCGAATGAAGCCACCAGCGGCATGATAAGGGGCGTGCACTTATCGCCTACACCGCCCGTACTGTGCTTATCGACAGCTTTGGACCCAAGATAAGACAGATCATTTCTCTGGCCTGAATTAGCCATCTCGAGCGTCAATGTCGTCATCTCACGATCGTCCATGCCATTAAGAACGATCGCCATCAACAGCGCCGCAATCTGATAATCCGGAATGCTTCCGTCAGTTACTCCCTTAACGAAAAATCCGATCTCTTCGTCCGTCAGGCTCTCGCTGTATCGCTTCTTGGCGATGATATCACGCATATTCATAATCCCACCCCTTTTCGAGAAAGTATAACAATATGATTTTAACATATGTTAATATAAAAGCATTCTCGGAGGTGCCATATGGGTAAATACAAAGTTGCAATAATCGGATGCGGTCGCGTCGCAGTAAAACATCTCAAGGCAATCAGCAAGCTCAAGGAGCGTGTTGAACTTATCGCCGTAGCAGACACAAACGTCGACGGTGCCAAAAAGCTCCTGACCGAACGCGGTTTTGTCGGAGTCCAGATCTTCAAGGACTACGAAGAAATGATCAATACCGCCAAGCCTGATATCTGCGCGATCACTGTGCCTTCAGGCCTTCATTACCCGATCGCCAAGCTTTGTATGATAAACGGCATCAATATACTTCTCGAAAAACCGATGACAATGTCGGCCGATGAGAGCCGCGAGCTTTACGAGCTTTCCAATCTCACGGGCGTTAAGGTCGCAATGGGTCATATCTACCGTTATTTCCCTATCGTCGGTATCCTTCGTCAGGATCTGGCTGACGGCATCTTCGGCAAGATCACTCACGGTACGATCTGTGTCCGCTGGGGGCACGATCAGGATTATTATGATTCCGCTGCATGGCGCGGAACCTGGAAGAGCGACGGCGGCGCTTTGATGAACCAATCCATTCACGCTATCGATCTTCTTCTCTGGCTCATGAGTGCAAACGCAGTTGAAGTCAACGCTATGCTCGCACGCAGGCTCAGAAATATCGAAGCCGAGGATGTAGGTACCGCTCTTATGAAGCTCGATACCGGTGCACTCGCTATACTTGAAGGCACAACAGCGACCCTCTCTAGCGAGAAGGAAGCAATGTTTTCCATCTTCTGTGAGAAAGGTTCTGTCTCGCTCGGTCTCCACCGCGGCAAGCCGTCACTGAATATCCGCAATGAGAAAGGTCGCAGCCTTAATATGCATTACATTATTAAGCAGCTTAAGCTCGGCGGCTTCAAATCATATTCCTATGCACTTAATCCGCACACAGGTATCTACGCTGACCTCATCCGTGCGCTCGACAATAACGGTTCCCCTATCGCTGATGCCAAAGCAGGTTATTCTTCAGTCGAGACTTTGATGGCCATCTACAGATCGGCCAAAGAAGAGCGTACGATCAAGCTTCCTTTGGAGGAAAATTTCGCCTCAACGGATATGATAGGATTCTTTGACTAAACTCGCCTGTTTTTGCGTTTTCGCGCCCTTTTTACCGGCTCGAAAAAAAAATCGAAAAAATATTAAAATACCTGTTGACATATGGTGACTTCATCACTATAATAATCATCGTTGACTGAGACAAACGCAGTAAACAAAACAAACAAAACGCACCTTTAGCTCAGATGGTAGAGCAACTGACTCTTAATCAGTGGGCCCCGGGTTCGAGTCCCTGAAGGTGCACCACACTAAGGAGTGACTAAGTTCACTCCTTATTTTTTTGTTTTGATTCTGGTAAGCAAACAACTGTGATCAGATATCCCTTTCATATCCACAACAGTCGTGATGACATCATTTGCCTGAGCCGCACTTTTATTCACATAAGAATAATCGAGCACCCTATTCCCTCGTGTCGTTCTTCTCACTTCAGACAGAAGTTTTGTATTTACCAGTTTCTCCTCAAGCTTATCTATATTCTCACCAAACTCCACTCCCTTATACGCATTCAGATCACCCATCAGATAGAATTCCTTTTTATCAAGCGACATATTGCCTGCGATCTTCAAAATGTCATCCCACATTTCCTTCGCAACCTTGAGCCTTTCACCTGACACGCCAAGAGTTTGAAACATCCACGCATTGATAAAAATTTTATCGCCGATCTTGATCATGTTGTTCCTCAATTTGCTGTCACCATCGATCCCGCTGAAAACATTCGTCTTAAGTAACCTTGCATCTTGTGACATACGCCTTTCCACAAGTGCGATACACATACAGAAATCAAATTCTTCATTCTCGTTGTAATCATATGGGTAAAATACGTCGTAATCCATCTTAAGACGCTCCAGGAGGTCTATGACCCTGTAATTACCCTCACCCGGCTTAAACTCCTGTAAGAAGACGATATCGGGCATATTTTGATTGATCTTATCCGCGGCTTTCTGTACACGCTCATCAAGCTCAGACGGTTTAGCCTTATAAGCATTCATATTGGCCGACATAATGACTGTTTCATCCTCATATGCCGCTGCAAGGATCATATGCATAAGGACCGATTTCTTGGCACGAATCCCCATATCCCTTAATATGCCTTCCAAGCGCTTCAGAAACGCCCATACGACCTCTCCGACCTTACAACGCGTCTCATACTTCAAAGGCGATCTGCAGAGCATATAGATGCGTTTCCAGGCCACATCCTTCTCCTCAACAAGTTCGATCGCCATCATAGCAGCCTTATTTAAAGAGATATAACCTCTCTTGACCTTATTTATGTATCTGATCGCATTCGCATCCAAACATACCTGATGCATATATTTTCCCCCTTTTTCTTTTCATCCTATACAGAAATCAAGAGGAAAAACGCGACAAAAAAAACAATTACAGCCAATTTCGTCAAAAAACGCCGAAAACGCCTGCGCCGCAAGGGGTGTTTGTGACCAAAACTTTTTGAAAAAGGCCGTTTTTCACCGTTCTCAAAAATGAGAATTCCCTATTTGCAGGCCTTTTCAGGTTTTGAAGTGTGTACCATAAGTGACCACTTTTTTCT
>CADCPU010000224.1 GCA_902803365.1 Oscillospiraceae bacterium | reverse complement strand
TCGTTATTAATTCAGAAACAGAGCCCGTGTTTCATGTAACACGGGCTTTTTTGTGCTTTTAAGGTAAAGGATTATTTATAATAAGGTTAAAATATGTTAATATATCACTTAATGTTGGATAAGAGGAGGTCTATATGAAACATTTCAAATCTTTAGCCGGATTAACTCTGGCATCAGTGATGCTTTTCGGATCATTGCCTGTCAATGCTGCCGCAACCAGCGTTTCGATCACTTCACTTAACTTTCCTGACAAGACTTTCAGGAAGATCGTTCAAGAGCTTGACGATAGCGGTAACATGAATGGTAAACTGGATTACGATGAGATCAAGAATTTTACATCGCTCAATCTCAACTATTGCGATCTTAAGACTATCTTTGATGAAGAGGATGGAATTGCTCCTATCGAGGATCTTACGGGAATCAAGTATTTCACGAATCTGAAAAGACTTGATGTATCTCATAATAATCTCACATCGATCGATCAGGAAGAGATCAAGAATCTTGAGTTTTTAAACTGTGCATGTAACAGATTTACTACTTTGGATCTGAGCGAGCTCACTTCACTTAAGCGTCTTTATGCATACGGTAACAGCTTGATCAATATCGGTCTTCCTGAACAACTCGAAGAATGCTTGACATCAGATCCTACGATAACAATGTATACTGATCAGGGAGACAAGCAGAAATACGAAGTAATGATCTTCGAAGGTTACAAACTTATTTTCGATTCTAACTTCGATTATGTAGTGAAGGTTGAGATCAGTTGTACATGTTATCCCGGTAACGGAGGAAGCGTTTCTGGTACCGGCAGATACAAATTGGGAGAAACTGTATCTCTCGTAGCACATCCTAATGAGGGATATGTGTTTGATCATTATGAGCAGAATGGCGAGGTTATAACTAATCAGTCCGCTTATACATTTGAAGTAGGAGATGCAGCTTCTTTTGTTGCATATTTCAGACCTGACGGCAATGCTCCTCAGCCGACTGTTGATCCGGATGTAACCGTTACTGCTACACCTACTCCTACACCTACGACAGATCCGTCATCCAAGACAGGCAACAGCGATATCGAAGACTTTGTTAACAGGATCTATATCTATGTCCTTGACAGAGAGCCTGAGAAGGACGGTGCCGCATTCTGGAGCAAGGAACTCTATAATTTTAACCGTACAGGTGCTGAAGTAGCACAGGGATTCATCAACAGCGAAGAGTTTATCAACCGCAAGACTTCAAACGAGGAGTTTGTCGTTATCCTTTACAAGACATTCTTCGGTCGTCATGCTGATACGAACGGATTGAACTATTGGATTAATGAACTTACCGTTAATAAGAGGTCCAGAGCTGATGTAGCTAATGACTTTATCTTCTCTCAGGAGTGGGCTGATACATGTGCAAGATACGGTATCAGATCCGGCAGCAGTGTTGAGCCTGTAATCGAGATCGAACCGACAGAATTGACAACTAATTTTGTTGAGCGTATGTATACGACATGTATGGGCAGAGCTTCTGATCCGACCGGTCGTGACTATTGGGCAAAGCAGCTTGCAAACTTCAACCTTACAGGTGAGGCATGCGGCGTATCTTTCTTCCTCAGTGATGAGTTCGTAGGATTCAATCTTCCTAACAGCGAGTTTGTCACAAGACTCTACAGAACGTTCATGAACCGTGAACCTGATGCAGACGGAATTAATTACTGGCTTGAGGTTCTTAAGACAAAGCCGAGGTCAGAGGTTGTTTACGGATTTACGAGAAGTCCTGAATTTATGGAGAAGTGCGTAGAAGCAAGGATCCTTCCTTACTGATAAGGCAATTATAGTAAGATAAGTGACCATCGACACATTAATGTGCCGGTGGTCTTTTTTTGCGGAGATCCGTGTTATAATCTTTTCGGGTAAACGATCGTTAGAGATCGGATAAAAGGAAGGTAAGAGAAGATATCCGATTCTACTAAGGAAGCACTTCAGTTCTTTGTGGATAATTATGAGAAGTACAGGGAGATCTATCTGCCTGCTATGCTTGAATATTATCAGGATCTCAGGAGATGCCTGGGATATGATGAAGAATATGAGGTCGACGGATATCCCTATATTACGACGATCGATCAGCTTCTTGAGACGATCGAGTTCACGGGTATGATCGTGCATGATGAGAAGAAGGACGGTAAACATGCGATCGGACTGTTTTTTGATGCTACCTGGGAAGAAGAG
>CADCPU010000223.1 GCA_902803365.1 Oscillospiraceae bacterium | reverse complement strand
TAAGGGATGTGCTGCTTATTTGCATACTTCATCTGAGCCTTGAAGCCTCTGCCTACGAGGTCTCTCTCGCAGCCGATCCCTGCTCTTCTGAGGTTGTAGCATGTCTTGCTGATAAAAGCATTTGCCTCATCACAGAGGTTTGCAAAATATACCTTAACGTTGTCGTTCTTTTCGAAGTCGATCTGCTGAGCTTCACACTCCATGAGAAGTCTCTCAACACCCATACCGAAGCCGATACCGGGAACCTTCGTTCCGCCGAGGCTCTCGATAAGGCCGTCGTATCTTCCGCCGCCGCAGATAGTTCCCTGTGTTCCGACGTTCTCTGATACGAACTCGAAAACAGTCCTCGTGTAGTAGTCGAGGCCTCTTACGATACCGGAATCGACATTGTATTCGATACCGAGCTCGGTAAGTTCCTTCTTGAGGCTCTCAAAGTGGTTGTTACAATCTTCGCAGAGATAATCGATAAGTCTCGGTGCGTCAACTGCATACTTCTTGCAACCCTCGTTCTTACAGTCGATCATACGAAGAGGGTTCTTGTCGAATCTTGCCTTACAGTCATCGCAGAGCTCGTCGATGTGAGGTCTGAAGTAATCCTTCAGGATCTCATTGTACTTAGCTCGGCAAGTCGGGCAGCCGATGGAGTTGATACAAAGCTTTGTGTGCTTAACTCCGAGCTTCTCAAAGAAGACAGTAAGAAGAGAGATGATCTCCGCATCGATCTGAGGACCTTCTGAACCGAAAGCCTCGAGTCCGAACTGGTGGAACTCTCTCATTCTGCCCTTCTGGACATTCTCATATCTGAAAGCCGTGATGTTATAGAACATTCTTACAGGATTTGCAAGGCTCGTCATACCGTTCTCGATAAAGCTTCTTGCAACGCCTGCAGTACCCTCAGGTCTCAATGTGATGGATCTGCCGCCCTTATCGTCAAAAGTATACATCTCCTTCTGAACGACATCGGTCGTATCGCCTACGCCTCTAAGGAAGAGGTCAGTCTGCTCAAACGTAGGGATCCTTATTTCCTCGTAGCCATAGGAATGACAGACATCGGCAAATGTCCTTTCTGCCTTCTGCCAGCGGTAGATCTCCTCAGGCAATATGTCTCTTGTTCCTTTCTGTGCTGCGTATCTCATGTTTCACACTCCGTTTATTTATTATAATATACCCGCGTATTATAATACTCATACGCGTTTTAAACAATCATCAAATTTCTTTCTCGTAGACTATCATGGCCAAAACAGCGGCTCCTGCTGTCTCAGTCCTTAAGATCCTCTTGCCGAGCGTGACCCTCAAAGCTCCGCTCTTTTCAGCTTCTTCAGCCTCACGGACCTCGTAGCCGCCCTCAGGACCGATGAACACGGCGATATCATTGCCGTTAAATTCGTGAAGCGCCTGCTTAAGGCCCTTGTTGGTCTCTTCTTCCCACGGAAATATCGTCAGATCATAGTCCTTGATCCTCGCGACCGCCTCATCAAAAGAGACAGGCATCTCGATATGCGGTACCTTGCCCCTTCCGGACTGTCTGGAAGCCTCAAGCGCGATCTTCTGCCATCTTTCTATCTTGCTCTTGGAATCCTTGTCAAGCCTTACGACACAGCGTTCTGACAAAACAGGTACGATCGAATGGACTCCGAGTTCCGTGGCCTTCTGGATGGTAAGATCCATCCTCTCGCCTTTGGAGACAGACTGGAACAACGTGACCCTGATCGGAGCCTCGCTGTCGTTTGCTCTTCTCTCACCGACCGTTACCGTCACGCTCTTTTTACTGAAGGAAGAGACTGTACACACATTCTCCATTCCCGACTTATCGACGCATATCAATGTTTCGCCCTGCTTCATCCTCAGGACTTGCGATATATAGCGGGAATCTTCCTCATTAAGATCAAAGCTCTTAAGACCTTCAAGGTCATTGTCCAAGAATAGGCGCGTCATAATTACCCCTTTTTCCGTTGATTTTTAACATTCTAACATAAAAGCGCAAAAAATAAGCCACTCGGTAATCCCATGACCAAGCGGCTTATCTCAACTTATCAAGTTTTGCCCGGAGCTCCTGAAGGCTCTTGCTCAAGGTCTCGTCAATGACCGGCTCAGGCTGGAAGTTATCCACGTCCACGACTACCGGAACATCCTTCTTAGGTGCCTGAGGCATTGTCGCCAGCTGATCCTTGATCTTCTTCTCCTCGAGCGTCTCCGTAAGAGTCTTTACTGCCATTCTGGTATTGTCTGAAGAAGTCGGCTGATCGGCAACTTCACGGAATCTGGCAAGCGCCTGATCTTCTTCCATCTTCTTGACCTTGACCTCCGAAGTGGATGCCGCGCCCTGACTGTCGGAAGTGGAGAACGGTATCTCCTTCTCCTTAGGCTCTTCCGCCTTCTCCTCCACGACTCCGAAAACAAACTGGCTGGCACTCAAAGCTGCCTGTTCAAGGCTCTCGCAGTTAGGAAGCTGGCACGCAAAAGCGGCTGAGAAAGAATATTGATCGGAAGCATCCGAATCGCCCCTCGGGATCCATACATATTCCTCACCGTTAGTGAGAAGATCGACTCCGAAGGAGTTATAAGCCTTAACTAAGATAACGCACTTAAATCTCGTGCTCAATGAAGCAGTAGCAAGGATAAGATCCTCCTCGCTGTGCACCTCCATACCTGACAAAAGCTCGACCTCATAAGGGTTCGGAGTAAGTATCGTGGCAAGCGGGAAAAGCTTATTTGACAGGCTCACAAAGACATCCTCGGTAACCAGGATCTGTCCGTCTTCGGATATGATCGCAGGATCCACGACGATGTTCGAGACCTTGTATCTCTTAAGTCTCTCGGCAACACCGAGCACGACTTCGCTGCTCGTGATAATGCCTATCTTTACTGCTTCGGGAAGATCGGAACCAGACGCAAATATCTCGTTCATCGCAGATGCGACCTCGAGTCTGGTGCACTGATTTACAGCCAAAGGGAGCGCGTCAAACCCGAACGCTTCAAACGTTCTGATGTCCGAGCTTATATCAAAACTGCCATTATCGAATGACTCTGCGATCGTCAATATCGAGCCCATCTGAATACTCCCTGTTAAATTTGGTTTTGTCACAATTGCGCCACAATTCCACTTTTAGTTTCGCATACTTGCATGAAATATACAACAAGTAATTTTACGTTTTTCGGTCATTCAGAATAATTTCCCCTGACATTTTCAAGAGGACTTAATCGCGTTTTTCGTCTCAATGTATCTACACTCATTTTATCCATGTTTTCCACCCCTTTTTCGGGCATTTTTCAGGCATTTGAGGCATTTTTTATTTTTTCGAAAAAGCGAAACGTTATTCGTTTATATCTCGTCAAAGATATGGCGACAAGATCGCCTGAAGGAGAAATAAGAAATGAAATATGTAAGATCCATTGCATCAATATTACTTCTCGCTTGCCTCGCGGGCGGATGCAGTGTAAGAGAAAAAGCAAATGCAAAACAGACTGTCGAATCCCGAGAGCTCGAAGCCGAATGCTGCAAGATCTCAGGCGACCGTCAGGGAATGCTCACGATAATATCCGACGACGGTCTCATTGGAACCGCTACCGCGCTCGACGAGCTCTGCGGCGCCAGAGGCATCAGATGCTCCATAGCAGGCGCAGTATGCTTCGTAGACCCGTATAAGGCCGAATGGGACTATATGCTCTCACACGGCAACATAGACCTCGTAAACCATTCATACAGTCACATAGCGATGGCCCCCGATTCCGATATCGCCCAGGACAAAGACGCCCTGAGGCACGAGATCGAAGATTCCAAGAGTTATCTCGAAGGCACATTCGGTCAGCCGAGGATCACCTTCGTATGTCCCGAAAACAAGATGTGCGACAACGGATACGAGATCCTCGAGGAAAGCGGTTACTGGGCCGTAAGAAAAGGAACAAGAGGATATAATTCAACCGATCCAAAAGACGGACAGGAACCGGGCGATTGGTTCAACCTCATGTGCTTCGGCATCATGGATGACGAACTGGATACCGCCAAGAGAAACGAGTGGATCGACACGGCTCTCCTTAACGGTGACTGGGTAATAGAGATGTGGCACTGCGTATACGACAAAGACGAAGGACGTTATCAGACGATAAACTACAAGGATGCGATCCCGCACCTCGATTATGTAAAACAAAGATCAGACGACGGAAGTCTCTGGGTCACGACATTCGAAGAAGCGACCAGATACATACGCGAGAGGCAGAACTGCACCGTAACGGCTACAACGGATAATACCTCAATATGCGTAAACCTGACTCTGACGAACGAGAAGATGGACCCCGTCGTATTCAACACTCCTGTCACGGTCAGGATAATGCTTACGGATGATCT
>CADCPU010000222.1 GCA_902803365.1 Oscillospiraceae bacterium | reverse complement strand
GTCTCGACAACCGATAACGGAATCAAGAGTACATATTCCGTCTCTTATCAATACCTGAGCATTTCCGCTCCATACATCAGTACCGTGAGACAATCCCATGAGCTGTACGAGATCGAAGAATCTTGTAGGATGAGTCTCCTTGATCATGCCTCGAGCCATGTTTGTTCCGAGTTCTGACAAGCCGAGCGTAGCAGATCCCGCATCAGTAGCCTCCAACGGGAAACCGAGAGGATCGGTAGATTCGAGAAGACCCATTACGGGAGGATCAGGGATCGGTATCGTTGTTACTTCAACACCCGTAAGGACCTGAAGCATACGAAGTACCGTAGGATCCGCATGTCCGAGGATATCGAGCTTCAATATCGTATCGTGCATCGCACGGAAGTCAAAGTG
Source organism: Oscillospiraceae bacterium (assembly GCA_902803365.1). Next base: position 6,682 of record CADCPU010000222.1, on the reverse strand, counting down.
CGTCGTAATGATACCGCACTCCGTATCATTGGCAGGACACTGGATAGGAGTAAACTCGTAGATATCCTGCTCCTGCGGGATAACGACGATACCGCCCGGGTGCTGACCGGTCGTCTTCTTGACGCCGACAATACCTTCAGACATATAAAGGAGCTGAGCCTTAGAGTATTCATGTCTTACCTGCTCCATAATAACTCGCTTAAAGTCAGGATCTTTCTTCACATCATCATATGTCTTGTCATATCTTGCCGCGATCTTGGTCGCTGCGACCTTGACACCGACAGCCTCAGCGTTCTTCTCGGCATAGGCACCTATGGTTCCCGCTCTGAATGTATGAGTCTTTCCGAAAAGATACTCTACATACTTATGAGCGTGTCCCTGGTATTCACTCGAGAAGTTAAGGTCGATATCAGGCGATTTGTCTCCATAGAATCCGAGGAACGTCTCGAACGGGATGAGCTGACCGTCACGGACCATATCCACATCACAATGAGGACATTTTTTAGGCGGCAGATCAAAACCCGAACCGTATTTTACAGGATCGCCGAATTCAACAAAATTACACTTCGGGCATCTGTAATGAGGCTCAAGAGGATTAACTTCGGAGATACCGCACATCGTCGCAACGAGAGAAGATCCAACGGAACCTCTCGAACCTACGATATAGCCGTCACGGTTCGACTTCTTAACGAGACGATACGCAATATAGTACATGATGGCAAATCCGTTACCGATGATCGACTTGAGTTCTTTCTCGAGTCTCTCTCTAACCTTCTCGTTAAGTACACCGTTATGGCGATAGAGCTGGTTTGCACGCGTCCAGGTGAGATCCTGAACGTCTCGCGCAGCCGTAGCGATCATCGGAGGGTATGAACCGTCAGGGAACGGCTTAATGCCGTTCTCACACATATCAGCGAACTTGCACGGATTCGTACATACGACTTCGATAGCTTTATCTTCTCCGAGATATGCGAATTCATCGAGCATCTCTTCAGTAGTCCTGAAATAGAGCGCAGCCTGATCTTCCGCATCTTCAAAACCGAGATCCATAAGGATATGCTTTCTGTACATTCCATCCTCAGGATTAAGGAAGTGCGCATCACAAGTAGCACAACAAGGCTTACCGTAGTAGTCGGCAAGATCAACGATGAGCTTATTGAAATTGAGCACGTCTGTCTTATCGAGAGGTACGAACGGTTCAGTATCATTCTTCTTCGGTTTTTCACGCGTCATGAACATATTATTGGTAAGCGGTTGGATCTCGAAGTAATCATAGAGTTTGACCATCTCCGAGTAGTCCTTATCGTTCTTAAGCGATTCAAGGGTGGCATTATAATCCTTGCCAAGCTGCTTATATCTGTTATAGATACCTCTGTATATCTCTCCCTGCTCACACGCACCGCCAATGATAAGGCTCGAAGAAAAATACTTTATGAGGCTTCGCGGCATCCTCGGACGCCTGTAGAAATAATTGACATGCGACTCGGATATGAGCCTGTACATGTTATAAAGGCCCATATTATTCCTTGTGATGATAATTATATGATAAGCCGTACATTCCTTTGATTTAAGAACATCCGGAGACTTATGTCCGACCATCTCATTAATCACATAAGGATCAGTCGTACCGCATTCCTTGATATAGGCGATCGCCTCCTGAACAACGGATTCCGCTTCCTCTTCGAGGCTGTTATATGTAAGCTTGGTCTCCAAGCCCTTCTGCAACCTGATATCGTATACGCTGAAAACAGGCATAAGGAACTTATATCTGTAGTAAGGACGTTTCTCAAGCTCCTCGATATTGATCTCATAACCTGCCTTACGAAGGAAATGGAGCGCCTTAAATACGTCATTACCGCAAAGGTAACCGTCACCGATGAATTCGACGATTTCACCCGCCTTGAAGTACGAATCGACAGGCTCGTTACCCGGACCCTGCCATTTATCGCCCGTAAAGAGCGTGCGGTATTCGGCTACAAACTCGTATTCTATCTCATCCGGTACTACCGGTATATCATCATCCGTATGTCCGAGAGTCATATTCCCGACTCCGTCAGCCATAGTAGTAACAGACCAGAACTTTTCGTCATAGTCTTCCTTTACATAGCCGCGGGCAGTCTCTCCCGGAGGCATGATGTATTCGAATTCGCCTTCGTTCCACAGTGTCCTGTCGATATCCTTCTCGGAGAACTCTCGCGCAGATTCAGGTGTCTCACCTTCGGAATACGGCTTTGGAGACACATATCCCTTGAGATGATATTTACGAAGGACGATCTCCTTCATGGAATCTGAGCACGAATCCTCACCTGTCGTCTCAAGAGCAACAGATACGATATAACCGATCGAGATCTTCTCAGGTCGCTCGTACGGAAGGTTATAACAGATCGTCGGACCGTCATCTACAACATAGCCCTCAACTCCGAGAAGAGGCTTGAACGCTTCATCCGTATCTCCTACCTTAAGCTTCTTGGATGTATTGAACACTTCAGGGAATGCCTGAACAACACCGTGATCCGTTACTGCACAAGCTTTATGGCCGAACTTTGCAGCAGTCTTCATAAGATCGCTCGGAACGATAACTGCGTCCTGAGCACTCATCTTAGTATGCGCATGGAGCTCAACTCTCTTATAATCACAGACTTCCTTACGTCCCTTAGGCTTTTCGGCTTCATAGATACCGGAAAGCTTGATACCGAATTCACCTCTGTTATCATACGGTTCACCCTGGAAACCGGCATAGCCGCCCTTGGCAAACATCTTATCGAATGCATCGGCTTCAGTCTCAGGATTAAGGAAAGCAACGCAGCTTACACCGCCCGTCTTATCGATTACCATAAAGTTGGCGATAACACACTTACCTGACTTTGAGAGCCTTAAGTCATCTTCACTTCTTATGAGTCTTCCTTCGAAGTTCACGGTCTTCTCACCTGAAAGACCCGCTTCATTTATTTCTTTGATCGTAAGCTTCGGAACTCCGGTCCTTACTCTTCCGAAAAGCTTGGAATCATCATTCTTCTTGGCAACAAACTTCTTGACCTCGCCGCCGTTATCAACAAAATTTTTCTTCTGCTCCTTGGCCTTGAAAGCCCAAGAGTTCTTGTCTTCCTTAGGTGCACCTTCACCTGCAGCCTCTGACGGAGCAGGAGCCTCTTCCGTCTTCGGAGCTACGGCTTCATAAGAGATGCCCTGCGGAAGCGGCGGATAATAGTACTCCGGCTCTTCTTCATACTCGTTGCCCAATGAAGCATTAGGATTATTGTATCTTACGTTGATCTGAGAGTCGTCGACAAAATCATATCTGAACGACTCAAGCTTAAATCCCGTATGGGTCTCGAAAAGGTCGATAAAACAGCCCGCAAACGAGTTGTACATGATATCGGTCTCACCGCTGTTGAGCTTGCCCGTCTTAATGACGAGCTGACCGTTTTCGATAGAATACTTGGAATAGTTTGCAAGCTGAAAATATTCGAAATCTTCCATGAAGAGTTCGTTTACGATAAGTTCCGAAAGGCACTTCAAGGCCTCCTCAGGTGTCGTGAAATCAGTGAATACGAACCTTACGTCGCATTCAAAAAGAGTCTTTGCCTTGTATACGGCAAAGGCGAGCAGATTATTCTGCGCAGATAAAAATTCACCACCCAACAAATATACATCAAGTCGTGAAGTTTCTTTATGAAAATCTATTTTTTCGATCGTCAGTGATTCTAACTGTTTTTTCTCTTCTTCTTCCAGAAAATCAAAAAGGTCGATCAATTTCCTTTGCATTTTTCTTCTCCCAAACGTATAACTTCTGCCGTGAAGACTTCAACGGCATTTTCTGCACTGATCTTTCCGCATGTTTTTCCGTTTTTGAAAAGGAGGAATTCGTCTGTTCCGCCTGCAAGTCCGATATCGGCATCAGATGCCTCTCCCGGGCCGTTTACGGCGCAACCCATTACTGCCACTTTAAGGTCATATGGTAAATGGCATATCCTCTTCTCTATCTCTTCTGCAAGTTCAATGAGCGGTACCTTCGTCCTGCCGCATGTAGGACAGGATACAAACGTAATGCCGCCCTTGCGAAGATCAAGAGCCTTGAGGATGCTTATTCCCGCATATACTTCATCAACAGGATCGCCTGTAAGCGATACCCTGATCGTGTCTCCAATGCCCATGGCAAGGAGCGCACCCGTACCGACGGAAGATTTGATGATGCCTTCCCTGACGGTACCTGCTTCCGTTACTCCGACGTGGAGCGGATAATCACAAGCCTCTGACAAGAGCTTATAAGTCTCGATCGTAAGTCTCGGGCTTGATGATTTGATACTTACTACGATATCCCCGAAGTCAACGTCTTCAAGGATCTTTACTGCACCGAGAGCACTCTCTACCATGGCCTCGGAACATACCTTGCCGCCGTATTTGGCAAGGATCTTCTTATCGATGGAACCTGAATTTACACCTACTCTTATAGGGATATTACGCTCCTTACAAAGGTCGGCGACCATCTTTACATTTTCTACACCACCGATATTACCCGGGTTGATCCTGATCTTGGAAGCACCGTTTTTCGCTGCCTCAAGAGCAAGTCTGTAATCAAAATGAATATCGGCTACAACAGGTATAGGAGACTCCTTTGAAATGATCTTCATGGCTTCTGCAGCCTCGAGATCGGGGATCGCGACTCTGGTAATGTCGCAACCTGCTTCATGAAGCCTTCTGATCTGCTCCAAAGTAGCCTTTACATCAGCTGTCTTAGTATTGTTCATCGACTGTACTGCTACGGGATTTCCGCCGCCTACAGGTACACTTCCGACGTATACAGTCCTGGTGATCTTACGATTATCCATCTTTACCACCCCTCAACAACGATCCTGATGATATCCGATGCGAATGCAGCAATGACAAGGAAGAGAAGCACAAAGAATCCGACTACGGATATTATGTTCTCTACCTTCAAAGAGAGTTTTCTGCCTGATATAAGCTCAACAAAGAGGATGATGATCTGCGAACCGTCGAGACCCGGAAGAGGCAGGAGATTTGAGATCGTAAGAGCAACAGAGATCATACCCGCGAGGAATATGAGCGTCGTGACCTTAAGACCCGTCTCAGCTCTTTCGTCTGCAACAACGGTATCGACAACATTAACTACACCTACAGGACCAGAGAGTACCTGATAAGCCTCTACGTCGCCCTTAAAGAAATTCTTTATGACAAGTCCCGTCATCCTTATAACGGACAAAGGCATCTTAACTGCAATGCTTCCTGCTTCAAGGAACTCACCAACGCTTCTGATCTTATGTTTCTCGAGCACGATACCTTTTTCGTTGATGACTTGCGCAGGAAACATCTTGATATCACTGGTATATTCCTGACCGTCACGTATGTAAGTTACGCTTACGACATCACTCGGATCACGTTCATCGAGATATTTGTCGATCTTTTCAGCATCGGATACCTTAACGCCGTCTACAGCGAGTACTACATCTCCGGCTTTCAAGATCGGATTTCCGTCGTTCTGTTCCTTGTCAACTTCCGTGACATCCCAGCCGTTATACTCTTCATTAAGCGCGGTATTTCTCGTAATACCGAATCTCGCTTTGGTCGAAAACTCAGGTCTGAGTGTGATATCGTACTTCTCACCTGTCTCTGCAGACTTGAGCGTAAGCACTGTATCAGCCTTATAATCCATAAAGGAATCATAGATGACAAATTCGTCTTCCGTATATACGCGCCATCCGTTAACGGCAACGATCTCATCACCGACGTCATAACTTAAGCCGTACAGCTGAGTTCCCTCTTCTGTAGGCTGGAGTTTAAGTGTGACATACCCTGCGCAACAATAGAAGATCATAAAGATGATGACACCGAGAAGAAGGTTTACCATCGGTCCTGCCAGAGCAATAAGAAGTCTCTTCCATCTCGGCTGGTTGACCAAAAGATCCGGATCGTCATTAACGATCGGATTACCTTCGTTATCGATATCGTTGAATCTTACATAAGCACCTACAGGAATACTCCTGATGGAATAATCCACATCTTTTTTTCTCCACTTAAAGAGTGTAGGTCCGACGAAGATGGAAACCTCGAAGGCCTTTACCTTAAGAGATCTTGCCGCAAAGAAATGTCCGAGCTCATGTGCCGCAGACAATATTCCAAGAATGATCAATACGACAATAATACTGATTACAATCGTCATTTCAGATTCCCCTATCCAATACTTCTTCTGCTTTTGCCCTTGAGAGTCTGTCAGCCTCAAGGATCTTATCTAATGTCAATACTTCACTTCTGTCTGTTTTCGTTTCCGCCTTAAAGAAATCAAAGACTTCTCTGACGCAACGTTCAATATCAGTATATCGCAACTTTCCGTTAAGGAAACGTCCTACTGCTATTTCATTAGCCGCATTCATGACCGCCGGCATGATACCGCCCAAGCGTCCGGCTTCGTAAGCGATGCCCAAAAGTCCGAATACATTTGTATCACAGCGCTCGAAAGTAAGGTTATTCATACCTTCAGCGAACGGATCGAACTTTTCCATAAATCCCGGACCTCTGTCAGGATAATACAGAGCAACCTCGATAGGCATCATCATATTAGGCTTTCCCATCTGAGCCAGGACAGAACCGTCGCACAGCCTGATCATGGAATGAATGACGCTCTGCGGATGAACTACAACATCGATCCTGTCAACAGATACACCGT
>CADCPU010000221.1 GCA_902803365.1 Oscillospiraceae bacterium | reverse complement strand
CTTACCCCAAACCTTCAAAGGCTCCTTCTCGGACTTCTCTTCCTCACCGCCGATGTAAGGGATCATGTTGCCGACCATCTCAGGCCAATCCTTAAATGTCTTACCTGCACCGGAGATAGCCTGGTATGTGCAAACGGAGATCTGCTTGATACCATAGCCGAGGAGAGGTGTAAGAGCAGGAACATAGCTCTGGATGGAGCAGTTAGGCTTAACAGCGATGAAGCCATTCTTGGTGCCGAGTCTCTTTCTCTGTGCTTCGATGATCTCAGCGTGGTCTGCGTTGATCTCAGGGATGATCATAGGAACATCGGATGTCCATCTGTTTGCAGAGTTGTTGGAGATTACAGGAGTCTCAGTCTTAGCGATCCTCTCTTCAAGAGCTCTGATCTCATCCTTCTTCATATCAACAGCGCAGAATACGAAATCAACTTTGCTGCAGAATTCTTCTATATCGTCAGTGCTTGCAACGACGAATTTCTTAACATATTCAGGCATCTCAACGTCGATCTTCCATCTACCCTCAACTGCCTCTTCGTATGTCTTACCGGCAGATCTTGGGGATGCACAAACTGCAACACACTCAAACCAAGGGTGATTATTGAGGAGAGAAATGAATCTCTGTCCTACATAACCTGTAGCGCCGATAACGCCTGCACGCAACTTCTTTTCCATTATTAAATCCTTCTTTCTTGTGTCCGCCTCTCGTGGACATCTGTCTTTGATACGTGATATATTAACATACGTATTTTTGTTATTCAATAACAAAATCCCAAAATATGAACATAGAGATATGGTAAAATGTTGACATAATAAACAAATCGGGGTCAAAGAATGGATATCAATACATTTCCGCTGTTGGACGAATACGAAAACTATATGCTGGCGGTCCTTAACAGGTCTGATCTGACGATCAAGAACTACAAGGGCGACCTCGTCATATTCTTTCGTTATATGCTCATTGATAAAGGGCTCGTTCCAAAAGATTCCGACTTCCAGACGATCGACGTATCCGGCATAGATACCAAGTTCGTATCACGCATCCAGACCAACGATATTTTCGCTTACCTTATCTGGCTCAGCCGCGAACGCGAACTGAATGCAGCATCCAGATCAAGGAAGATCTCATCTCTCAGGAGCTTTTATAAGTATTGTGTTGTTAAGAAGCATCTTTTCGAAAACAATCCTACATTGGAACTCGAGAATCCCAAGAAGAACAAGCGTGCCCCGAAGTATCTGACGCTCGAAGAAAGTCAGGAGCTTATCAATACGGCTTATAACGCGCCAACGGATTCTAACGAGCGAGACTATTGCATCGTTATTCTTTTCCTTAATTGCGGAATGCGTTTGGCTGAGCTTCGCGGCATAAACCTCTCTGACATCCACGGCGACATCCTGACAGTTATCGGTAAAGGAAATAAAGAACGCACGATCTACCTTAATAAATCGTGCGTTGAAGCCATAAGCGATTGGTTAAACGTAAGAGAGACATATAAGATCAAGCCTGAGGCCAAGGATGCGCTCTTTATCTCAAAAAGAGGTCTCCGCCTGTCTGAGGACATGATCCAGATCACTATCAAGAACCTTCTCGCGCAGAGCGGTCTTGATACCAAGACTTATTCTGTACACAAGCTGCGTCATACAGCCGCTACGCTTATGTATAAGTACGGTCATGTGGACTTAAGGAGCCTTCAGACCATTCTCGGACACGCGAGTGTCTCTACTACCCAAATATATACTCATGTAGATGACGATCTTCTTCATCGGGCCGTTGAGAGCAATCCGCTCGCAAGTTACGAGCCCGACGAGAAATGATCGAGTTATTTATCAGATCTCCTCAATGAAGCACTTATAAGCAAGATAAGTACTGTAAAGGTCGATCTTGGAGATAAGCTCATACGGAGCATGCATGGACCATACAGGTACACCGCAGTCGATAACTTCCATACCGTGCTTAGCCATATAAGCGGAGATCGTTCCGCCGCCGCCTGCATCTACCTTACCGAGCTCACCTGTCTGCCAGGATACGGAATTCTTCTCGAAGATCCTTGTGATCTCAGCTACGAAATCTCCGTTAGCTTCATTAGTGCCGGACTTACCTCTTGCGCCGACATACTTCTCGAGCTTGATGCCGTGTGAGAGATATGCTGTATTCTTGCGATCGGATACATTTGCATACTTAGGATCAAATGCATTGGATACGTCAGTTGAGAGCATCTTGGAATT
>CADCPU010000220.1 GCA_902803365.1 Oscillospiraceae bacterium | reverse complement strand
TCACAAGGGAAATCTGACAGAGACTTTTATCCTTGATGTAATCCCGTGCAGCGGAGTCGTTGACTTCATGACCGAGCTTAAGGCCAACATGCACAAGAAGGATGTTGCCCAGGATCAGAATGCCTGGATCATCATCGATCTTGAAAACGGCGTTTCCAAAGGAGACGTCGTAGTAAAAAAGTAAAAACTCTCACTATATCCCCCTGAGTTTATCGAAAACTCAGGGGGATAAATTTATGCGTCGTTTCTGATATAATCATCAGAAAACTGACCGAAAAGAGAAGACATATGAAGATAGGTATCATCTGCGCAGATATAGACGAAGTAACTCCGATCATAAAAGAGATGAACGTCACCAATATAATCGAGAAGGCAATGCTCAAGATCCACGAAGGAACTCTTTGGGGGATCGATACTGTCGCCCTCTATTGCGGTGCGTGCAAGGTCAATGCGGCGGTTGCTACTCAGCTTGTGATCGATACGTTCGGTGTTGATGCGATCATTAATGTGGGTGCTGCAGGCGGAATAGATCCCGAGGTCAAGATCCACGATACTGTTATCTCTACTGAGGTCGCTTATCACGATATCCAGCCCGGTGTCCTGACGGGATTTCATCCGTGGATGAAGTCCGACTGGTTTCCTGTTGACGAAGGATTATTGAATGCTGCCAAGCGGGCCGCAACAAAAGTTGATGGGGGCGGACGTATCTTATTCGGCAGGATGGTAACCGGTGAAGTCTTTATCGAAGATGACGGCCGCGATAAGATCATCAGCAAGTTCGATCCGCTCTGTGTTGATATGGAGACAGGAAGCATCGCTCATGTCTGCTATGTAAATAAGATGCCGTTCCTGGCGATCAGGACTATAACCGATACTGCAGAGCACAGCGGTTCGGCCAACTATGAAGATAATCTCGACAAGGCAGTTCTTATCGGTCGTGATATCACCCAAACTATTTTCGAAGAATTGAGATAATTTTACACAAATTGCTGTTTACACATGTCAAACGTTGACGTATATCCTCGTTTGTGATATAAAATCGGCTGATGGGAGGAAACAGCCATCAGGAGGTATATTGTGTTTTATTCTAGAAGCAGGAAGCTTATGGCTTCCTTGTTATTGATGTGCCTTGTTTCCGGCATATTCGGCAATGCTGTCTTTGCTGACAGTGTGATCCCACCGCTTTTCTCGTATGCATTGGCCGATACGGTCAAATACGGTTCTCAAGGCACTAAGCCGTCCAATTCCACCAACAAGGTCATTGTCGAGGAAGGATCGTCGATCCAGAATGCTATCGACAAAGCTGCTGCCAATACGACAATAATCGTAAGAGGCAAGCACAGCGAACTTCTGAGGATCCGCAAGGACAACATTACGATCAAAGGCGAATCTGCGGTCCTCAACGGTAAAGGACAGGTTCAGGAGGGCGACCTCATTGACATTACAGGTTCAAATATCGTTATCGACGGACTTGAACTGACCGGTTTTTATCTTGAGAAGCCGTCAAGTTCTGAAAGTGTTGGTGCCATCAGGATCAACCCGAATTCGCATAACGTACATATCATCAATTGTGATATCCACGATCTCGGATGCAAGTACAATTTTAATTCGATCAGTGAAGCAAAGAAATTCAACGGTCACGGTATCAGCGTTAAGGGTAAGAAAGATCAGCCTACGACCAATATCACGATAAGTAACAACAAAGTTCATAATCTCGCGACAGGCAGGAGTGAGTGCGTTGTTCTTAATGGTAACGTTCAGTACTTTACTATCTCCGACAACTATATCTACGATAACGACAACATCGCCATAGACTGTGCCGGCGGATATAAGTTTGAGGATGAGAACGGTAATGCAGAAGAATACCGCAAATTCGACTGGTCGCGTAACGGCGAGGTAACCCGTAACTATGTAAGCCGCATCTCATCCAAGATCTTCAAGAATGCCGGATACCTCAAAGATGACGGTACATACGGCGGCGGTTCCGACGGAATCTATGTCGACGGCGGCAGAGATATCTGGATACATGAAAATTACGTAACAGGTTGCGATATCGGTATCGAGGTTGCAAGTGAGATCCACGGCTGGACTGCCGAGGGTGTTCTCGTTGAGCGCAATCTGGTCATTAATAACGATCAGTACGCAGGTTTTGCAATTGGCGGAAGTAATGCCGATTCCAATGGCGTGGCAACGGGCAATACTATCCGATACAACACGATAATAAATTCAGGTATTCAGCACTGCCTTATCATCAAGACAGCTAAAGACAATCATATCAACAACAATATCTTTATTGCGGATAAGTATATCAATAATGAGCTCGAGACTTTCTATTCCGAAAATGATCTGAGCAATAATGCATTTTCCGGCAACATCGTTAAGGGATTGGAGAAGTACTTTAAAGATGCTACGAAGTTCACCGTTAACAGTGTCAGTGTTGATGCTTCTAAAAGAACTGTAACGATCAATACTTCAACGGATATTTCAGCATTCGGTTATTCCGGTACAACAAAGCAGGATCCTACTACAAAGCCCGGACCGACGACTAAGCCGAACCCGACAACAAAGCAGGATCCTACTACAAAGCCCGGACCAACGACTAAGCCGAATCCGACAACAAAGCAGGATCCTACTACAAAACCCGAACCAACGACTAAGCCGAATCCGACAACTAGGCCGACCGTGACTCCGACTGTCCCAGGAACTATGAACCTCGTTGAGGAAGAGCCTGATGAAGAACCTGAGGAAGAATTCATCCCGACGACCAAACCGACGGCAACTGGTACTCCTGTGCCGCAGATAACAAACCTCTCTGCTGACAGGACCAAACCAACAGCAACTCCGACTGCAGCCGTCAAGCCTGAAAAGCAGATCATGGAATTTGTCGCGAGGATCTATATCTATGTTCTTGACCGTGAGCTTGATTCAGATGGCGCCGAATTCTGGACCGATGAGCTATACTGTTTCAGGAAGACAGGTGCTGAAGTTGCGCAGGGATTTATCTTCAGTGATGAATTTGTGAATCGAAGAACCTCGGATAAGGAATTTGTTACGATCCTATACAAGACATTCTTTGGCCGTGACCCTGAAAAGGACGGAATGAATTTCTGGCTCTCGGAACTCTCATCCGGATCCAGAGACAGAGTCGCTGTAGCCAACGGATTCATCTACTCGCAGGAGTGGGCTGACACGTGTGCTCAGTACGGAATACGTTCAGGCGGTTCCATAAAACCAACATGTGTTATTAAACCTACCGAACTGACTTATTCCTTCGTTGAGAGGATATATACAACGGCAATGTGCCGCGGCTACGATGAGAAAGGAAAACAGTACTGGGCCGGTGAGCTTTCTAACTTTAACCTGACCGGTGAGCAGGTAGGTGCATCTTTCTTCTTGAGTGAAGAGATGGAAGGATACAAACTTTCAGACTCCGAGTACATTAACCGTCTCTATGCTACTTTTATGAATCGCAGTGCTGATAAAGACGGAGCCGATTACTGGCTTGGAAGGATTGCTTCAGGCGCATCGCGTAAAGATGTTGTTTTCGGTTTTACCAGATCACCTGAGTTTGTAGATAAATGCATCGAGGCAAGGATATTGCCGTACTAACCAAGGATGCCCACGCGGGCATCCTTTTTGCATTTATGGGCCGAAGAAGACTTGATAACTACCTATGGCGCAACACACATGAATCTAATATAATTAAACTCTGAAAAGAGAGGGAAAATATATGATCATATTGATTACAGGCGCATCACATACAGGTAAGACAATATTGGCTCAGAAGCTCCTTAAGAAGTACGGATATCCGTATCTTTCGATCGACCATCTCAAGATGGGACTCATAAGGAGCGGCAATACAACGCTCACTCCTATGGACGACGATAAGCTCACGGATTATCTTTGGCCTATCGTTCGCGAGATGATCAAGACCGCGATCGAAAACGATCAGGATCTTATCGTGGAGGGATGCTATATCCCGTTTGATTGGCGTAAGGATATGACGGATGTCTATCTGCCTTCGATCAAGTTCATCTGTCTTGCGATGACTGACGATTACATCACGGCCAATTACGATAAGATCAAGTTGCATGCTTCGGATATCGAGGCGAGACTTGACGACAGCGACTGTACGATCGAGTCGCTCAAGGCTGATAATGAGAAATTCATCGAAGGATTCAAGAACAGCGGAGAGGAACTGGTATTGATCGATAACGATTATGAGTTCGCACTCTGCTCACTCTTGAAGGAAAAGGTCAAGACATATGATTGATACCAGCGGATACCCGCGCCCGGATTATGATAATTGCCTTGTAAATCTGAGCAATTCCATTTTGAAGAGATTCGGTGCGAAGACAACTGCTCCGACGCTAAAGATGGTTGATGAGATCCTTGAGGGAGACTGCAAGAATGTTGTTGTACTTCTCTTGGATGCGATGGGTATATCGATCATTGAGAGGCACCTTAAGCCGGACGGATTTTTGAGGTCGCACTTGGTCGGTGAGTACAGTTCTGTATTTCCGCCTACGACAGTAGCTGCTACGACTTCGTTTATGTCGGGTCTTTATCCGAATGAACACGGCTGGCTCGGCTGGGATATGTATTTCCCTCAGATCGACAAGAATGTAGCGGTCTTCAGGAATAACATCCAGCATGAGGAAGATCCGGAGGATACTGCAAAGATACCGAGACTTAAGCCGGATGTTCCTGCGGCAGATTTTAATGTTGCAAGAAGATACTGTCCTTATGAACCTATCATAGATAAGATCAATAAGGCAGGCGGACAGGCTTATTATTCGATGCCGTTTGAAGAACCTTTCCCGCAGGACCTTGATGCGATACTTAAGAGAACTTCGGAACTGTGTGAAAAGCCCGGCAAGAAGTTTATCTACGCATACTGGAATGAGCCTGACAGCACGATGCACAGGGTAGGTGTTGACGGTGAAGGTGTATATGAGCTTTTGAACGAGCTTGAAGCGAAGGTTGAAGCTTTTGCTGAAGGACTTAAAGATACGCTCCTCATAGTTACGGCAGATCACGGACATATGAATAACATCAACCGCTGCATTCTCGATTATCCTGAGATATTGGAGTGCCTGAAGCGAATGCCTTCGATCGAACCGAGGACTGTTAACTTCTTTGTTAAAGAAGATTGCAGAGAGAAGTTCAGGGAATTGTTTACGCAGACTTTCAAGGATAAGTATTGGCTTTTAACAAGGCAGGAGATCCTTGATCTGAAACTCTTCGGTATTGGTGAAGATCACAAGCAGTTGAGCGAATTCCTGGGTGATTTCGTGGCG
>CADCPU010000219.1 GCA_902803365.1 Oscillospiraceae bacterium | reverse complement strand
TCTTGTTATCTGTTGCGTATCTGGTTATCATCGTTCCTGCTTTTGCAGTGAATTTTTCATCTGTAGCCTTGCCGTCAACTACAACTGTTCCTTCAAGATCAGCGATGAGCGTCATCGGCAGGGTAGCTCTGAACTTATAATCCTCTGATGTCTGAACAGGCATTCCGTCATCTCCGACCTTGTATATACCGACGATCGAAGTTGTTCCGAGAGCATCAGTACGCATGCTGAGCTTGAGGTTTGCCGGATCGATAAATACAGATGCATATCCGGAAAACTCACCCTGATATGTGACATTTGTTCCGTCGACCTTATAGATCTCGATAACTGTGTAATCGTCTTCTACTGAGGTGAATACATACAGGAAGGTATTAGAACCTGACTTAACGATATAAGGACATAGCGAAAAAGCGAAGAAGTTATCGAAAGTAGTCGTTGTTCCGTTAATACTGATATTGATCTTGTTATAAGAATAATCATCGATATCTGCTGTGATCTTATAATCGACCGAATCATCATTGAGGACATAACACCAGTTACCTTCGTTATCATATTCTTCGCTGAAGATCTTTGTGTAGTCAGAAGGAAGATCTGTCCAGTACTTCTCGTTAAGGATATCTTCGTTGCCCTTGTAAGGGATATCGACCGTAATAAGTCCGGATGCATAAGGAGCAACGCTGTACGGATCGAAGTAAACAGTCAGACCTGAGTAAGTGATGCTGTAGATATCAGACTCCCAATCGAACATATCATCGCCAAGGAAGTTAAGAAAGTCGTCATAGAGCATATCGCTTTTCTTACTAAGTTCAGCGATTATCCTCTCACGGAGCTGTTCTTTGTCAGTACAAAAATCATCTAGCGTTAAGAGCTTGGCCGAATCCGGGTCGTAATTCTTTGCAGCGACTCCGTACATACCGTGAGCTCCGCCAAGGTAAGAAGAATAGGAGCGGGTAATGGAAAGAAGGTTCTTATCGGCTCTGATCGCATTGACACTCTCGGATTCGTCTGCGATATAGAGGAACGGGTAGTCTTCGTTATCGGCACTTGTCTCGGAATCATCAAAATTGGTCTGCATAGCTATCTTATAAGAATTATAAGTATTTGCATTCTCGTCAGAGAGGAGCTTGGAAAGCTGAGGATATCTGTCATCTGTTACGAAGATCGTCTGGAGATTATACTCGGCACCATAAGCTTCGCCATCGATATATCTGATGTCGCGATCGGAGTAATACTCGAATGAGATGTCGATAAAATCGGATTCTTTCTTTTCTTCAACTGCTTCTGCAGCGGAAGTCTCAACGGTAGTCTCTTCCGTCGTTTCAGTCGTTGACTCGGAAGTCTCTTCGGCAGAAGTCTCAGCAGTTGTGGTCTCTTCGGATGTTGTCGCTTCTGTCTCCGAAGCTTCGGTCTCTTCTGTTTCTTCTTCTGTTTCCTTGGTATCAGGCTTTTTCTCCCGGATCATAGAACAAGAAGATACGGAAAATACCATCAGCGCGATAAGGAGCGCCGCTGTAGTTTTTTTCATAATAAAAACACCAACCTTTTAATAAAATAAAACTCATATTAAATTCTAGCGCTATATGTTCGAAAATCAAGTTTTCGCTCATTTTCGAGGTCGTACCAAGTGACAAGTAAAATGACTTGACAGAGGGGGATTGCTTTGATAATATACTCAGGTCGAATTGACGGAGGAACAGAAATGAACAAGATTGAGGCATGTCTGGCTCTTGATTTTTACGGTAATCTCTTGACCGATAAGATGAGGGAACTTACGGAATATTATTATTTTGACGACTTGTCTCTTGCTGAGATCGCCGATACGGTCGGCATATCCAGGCAGGCAGTTCACGATACCGTCAGGAGATCTTCAAAGCTCCTTGAAGACTACGAGGAAAAGCTCGGACTCATAAGGCGCTTTACATTACAGAAACAAGAGATCGACGAAGCGATCAAGCTTCTCGATTCAGACGATAAGGACAGAGCTCTTGTCATTCTTAAGAATGTCAGAGACGAGTTGATAACGGAGTAATAAGATGTTTGAGAGTTTATCTGCAAAGCTTCAGAGAATAACTTCCGGCATGCGCGGCAAGGCCAGAGTTACTGAGCAGGACATCAAGGATATGATGCGTGAGATCAGGATGGCGCTTCTTGAGGCTGACGTTAACTACAGCGTAGCCAAGGGCTTCGTCGCTGAGATGACAGAGAAGTGTAAGGGTGCCGAGATCGAGCACAGCATCACACCGGGTCAGCAGATCGTTAAGATCGTTCACGAGTCACTTACTGAGCTTCTCGGAACAGGTGACAGTAAGATCGCAGTCAATCCTGCAGGTTTTACGGTAATCGTTCTCTACGGTCTCCAGGGTGCAGGTAAGACGACCACGGCAGTTAAGCTCGCCAGACTCCTTAAGCAGGACGGCAAGAAGCCTATGGTAGCTTCAGTTGACGTTCACAGACCTGCAGCTGCCGAACAGCTCAGAGTCCTTGCAGAAGCAAACGGCATTCAGTGCTATATCCATCCTGAAGAAAAGGATGCAGTCAAGATAAGTAAGGAAGCGATCGAGCGTGCAAAGTATATGCTCTGCAACTACCTCATCGTGGATACCGCAGGTCGAATGACCGTTGATGAAGAGATGATGGATGAACTTCGTGACATCAGTAACGAAGTAAAGCCTGACGAGAAGCTCCTCGTCGTAGACGCCATGATCGGTCAGGAAGCCGTAAACGTAGCTGAGTCTTTTGAGTCCGCTATCGGAATGGACGGCTTCATCATGACAAAGCTCGACGGTCACGCCAGAGGCGGTGCGGCTCTCTCGATCCGCAAGATCACGGGCAAGCCTATCAAGTACATCTGCGTAGGTGAGAAGATCGAGAATATCGAACTCTTCCATCCGAGCAGAATGGCAGACAGGATCCTCGGTATGGGCGACGTAATGAGCCTTATCGAGAAAGCTCAGGCCAATATCGACGAAGACAAGGCTATGAAGCAGGTCGAGCGTATGATGGCCGACGACTACAACCTTAACGATCTTCTGACTCAGTTCGAACAGCTCAAGAACATGGGTTCCATGAAGGACATGCTCGGTATGATCCCGGGTGCTGCAGGTAAGATCAAGGAAGAAGATATAGACGATTCGATCATCGATACGAACATGGCGATCATCAGATCCATGACGAAGCGTGAGAGAAAGAACCCTAAGATCCTCAACGCTTCACGCCGTAAGCGTATCGCAGCAGGTTCCGGTACAACGGTCCAGCAGGTCAATCAGCTCATCAAGCAGTACGAGCAGTCAGCTCAGATGATGAAGCAGCTCAAGGGCGGCAAGTTCGGCAAGATGAAGATGCCTAAGGGATTCCCGGGCGGTAAGTTCGGCGGCGGCTTAGGCGGATTCGGCGGTTTCAGAGGTTTCTGATAACGCCTCGATAAAAAAGGTATAATCCATAGCAATATGTGAATTATAGATAAAAAACAAATAACATTCAAAATTTGGAGGAATGAAAAATGGCAGTTAAGATTCGTTTGAGAAGAATGGGTAAGAAAAAGGCTCCTTTCTATCGTGTAGTAGTAGCAGATTCACGTTATCCTCGTGATGGCCGCTTCATCGAAGAGATCGGTACATACAATCCCCTTACAGATCCTGCTGAAGTAAATATCGATGCAGAGGCTGCTAAGAAGTGGATCGGCAACGGTGCTCAGCCTACAGATACAGTAAGAGGACTCCTTAAGAAGCAGGGCATTCTTTGATCTGATCTTACTAAGAGGAGAATAAAATGAGCGAATTACTTACATCTATGGCCAAGTCATTGGTCAATAATCCTGAAGAGGTATCCGTTAAGAAGACTGAGCGCGGAAACACTGTTGTTTTCGAGCTTTCGGTTGCTCCTGATGATATGGGTAAGATCATCGGTAAGAACGGTAAGAGAGCTCAGGCTATCCGTGCCATCATGAAGGCTAAGTACCTTAAAGAGGGCAAGCGTGTGGTCGTTGACATCGTCGGCTGATGAACGATCATATAGTAACGGGTAAGATAATCGGTGCACACGGTATTCGGGGAGAGGTCAAAGTCTTCCCGATTACTGATAATGTGCGCCGTTTTAATAAACTGAAAAAATGCGTTCTCCAGAAAGAAGACGGTACGGTCACATCCGAGTACGATATCAAGAGTGCCAGGATCGACCGCGGCAACGTCCTCATCACGTTTGAAGGCGTTCCTGACCGTACGGCAGCCGAGAAACTTCGCGGCCTGTATGTTGCAGTATCCCGCGAAGATGCGGTAAAGCTTCCAAAGAACAGTTATTTTATCGCTGATCTTAAGGGCGTTACCGTTATCGACGACGAGATGGGTGAGCTCGGTATCGTAAATGACGTTTTCGAGACCGGCGCCAATCAGGTCCTCGAGATCAAGAGAAGCGGCAAGCCCGATCTTCTGGTCCCGTTCCTCAAGGCCATCTGTTACGACATTGCGCCTGAGGAAGGCTACATCAAGGTAAAGCTTCCGGACGGACTTTACGAACTGTACGAAGGTTGATGCCATGAGATTCTCGGTCATTACGCTTTTTCCGGATCAGGTCAGGTCATTCCTGTCTCAGAGCATTATCGGACGCGCGCTCGAAAAGGATATCATCTCGCTCGAGTGCTTCGATATCCGCGAGTTTGCTCAGGGTCAGTACCTCAAAGTCGATGACACGCTCTATGGCGGCGGCACAGGCATGCTCATGCAGTGTGAGCCGGTATACAAGTGCTACGAAGCCGTCTGCGCTTCATCAGAACACAAGCCGTATGTTATCTACGTCAGTCCTAAGGGTCACGTACTTAACCAGAAGAAAGTCATCGATCTGTCCAAGAAGGAACATGTCGCTATCATCTGCGGTCACTACGAAGGCATCGATGCCAGAGTGCTCGATGAGATAGTTGACGAAGAGATCTCCATCGGAGATTACGTCCTGACCGGCGGTGAGATCGCATCAGTCGTGATAATCGATTCGGTATCACGCATGCTCGAAGGTGTTTTACCCAACACGGAAGCATTTACGAACGAATCGCACATGAACGGTCTATTAGAGCCGCCACAGTATACCAAACCGCGCGAATGGCACGGCAGGGAAGTCCCTGAGGTACTTTGCAGCGGCAATCAGGCTCAGATAGATGAGTATAACCGGACGATGGCTTTGCTCGAAACATTGCAAAAAAGGCCGGATATGCTCGATAAATTGACGATTTCAGAGGAAGATTGGCAAAAAGTACTTGCCAATAAACCTGAAAACTGATAAAATCGTCAAGTTGATTGGGATGGTCCTCTGTATTTACATAGGGAAATGCACGAACATCTAACAGAGAAGGAGGAACAAAAGATGGATTTGGTAAAAGTTGTTGAGAGTGAGAATCTTCGCAATAGCTACTCCGAAGTTGAGATCGGTGACTACGTTAAGGCACATCTCAAGATCAAAGAGGGAAACCGTGAGCGTATCCAGGTATTCGAAGGATATGTAATCGCTCGTAAGGGCTCCGGA
>CADCPU010000218.1 GCA_902803365.1 Oscillospiraceae bacterium | reverse complement strand
TCTTCGATCTGAGTCTGCAAAATGCCAACTGCTTCCATCCACTGTTCGTACCTGAGCATAAGCCGTACCCCCTTCTTGGGTTCTCCAGGAATTTTTCCCGCCCTTATAATTTTATCGCAACAGGTGCGGTTTCCGAAAGTCCCAAATATCAGAATTAACATATTGAAGCCTTTGTACTAAGCGGACTTTGTTATCCTGTGTGCCGTATGCTTTTCATATTTCCTGCCTTAGGGCGCAGAAAAATTTTCACGCATTTTTATCTCCTGCTTAAGGTGGGAAAAATTTTTCAGCTGTTTTTCAGAACCAACTTTAGGTGGGAAAAAACTGAAGAGGAATAAAAAACTGCCCCGCGGAGGAGGCAGTTCGGTAATGCTCATTCCCTGTTCTTCAGGATCTCGGCCGGGGAGTATTTGTCCAAGCGTTTTACGAGGACGGCGTTGATCGCGAAGTACAAGATCAAGATCACGGCATAGAGGATGCCATAGAAATACAGAGGGGTCTTGAGATTCAGGCCGCAGGCAACGTTCGGGATCATCATCGGAAACATCAGGTCCATGATCTTTTTGGAGAGAGGGATCGCGATGAGAGCTCCTAGGGCGATCATGTAGAAGTTGCCGTCGAGGTAGAGCTTGCGGATCTCTTTACGTCTGTAGCCGAACACCTTGATGAGCGAGATGTTCTGCGCACTTCGGTCGATCATGACTTTCATCATGAGGTACATGACCACACAGAAGACTATTGCGGAGGTTGAACCCAGAGTGTAGATCATCGGCATCATAAGATCCGTAAAGACGGATGTTCCTTTGATAACCTCATCACTTGAAGTGGTTGTATAGAGTCTGCCCGGATCGATATCGAGTTCTTTGTCCGAGAAAAGAACATTGTAGTAATTATCTGATTCGCCCATCATATCGCGCATCTCGTCGATGTCCATGAAGATGAAGAAACTTGCGGAGTACTGAGTGATATCACGTACGGAGAATGCATACTTCATTTCCTTATCTTCATCGGTTACGACAAACTCGTCACCTACCGAGAGGTCGAACTTCTCGGCAAAGGCATTAGATATCACGACGTCAGTCCTGCTCTTGTCCGGCTTAACATCGAAATACTTGTTGTCGTTATCGATACCGAGGATGGTAACATCAAAGTTAAAGCCAAGTGTACTCTTCTTGCAGGTATAGGCATATGCTGCTTCACCGCCTTCAGGCACATCCTCTTCAGGATACTTAAGAGTATACATATACTTGTACTTGGTATCGTTAGCATAATCGGTCGCAATGTTGTTACAGAGCGAATAGCAGTTGACAGCCATCATGAATATCAAAAGCGAGAGGAACATTCCCATTACGACTGCCAGGGTCGATCTCATCTCGCGGAGCATCTGGCGGATGCGGAAGGCGCTGACGAAGTTCATCTTCTTGAGGCTGATCTTGTTGTTTTTCTTCTTCTGTTTTACTTCGTTACGGATGAGTGAGAGCGCTGTCCTGTTAAGCTTGGAATTGATAACGAGGACATTTACTATCACTGCCATAAGAGGAGGACAGACGAGAGAATAGACATAGAGGTATTCCGGAACACTGAAGGTAAACTGAGGGATCGAGAAATAAAGGTATGAGCTTTCAGCGATCGTTGGTGCCATTATACCTGTTGAAGCTGCCAGAAGTCCTACAAGACCTGCGATGAAGGTTACGACTACCGGAAGCGAGACATAGTGGAGCATCAGGTCTTTCTTGGTGACGCCCATGGAGTAGAGCGTTCCGATGATGCTGCTCTCACGCTCGATAGAGTGTACAACGAATACGGAGATGACATATGCCAGGAGGATAAAGATGATAACGCCTGCGATGATGCCGACTTCGATGTCGACCATCTTATCATTCTTTGTACCGAAGATCCTCGGGTTGTCCGCACGCTTCAGGAACGATGTCATGTTCGAGAGGCTGAAGTCGAATTCTTCGAGCATATCGTCAACAGCTTCATCAAGATCTTTGACGCCGTCGGACATCTCGTCGGTGCCGTCGTAAAGATCCTCAACTCCGTCTGTATATTCCTTGATGCCGTCCTTATAATCCTTAAGGTCATTCAGCTGCTCCAGAGTATCTTTCAGTGAATCAGCCAAGGCTTCGCTGGGGCTGTTTTCGATAAGATCGTTAAGTTCTCTGACATAGTTCTTCTCTGTCAGGTCAACGTCCATGCCGTAGCCGGCCAGAGCCGCTGAAGTTGAATCAAGATAAGAATCGAAGATATCGGATGTTGCGTCTGTTATGTCTTTGTTGTTCCCGGTAAGTTCGTCGAGTGCGTCCCTGACCTCGTCAGTTCCGTCACGAAGTTCCTTGACTGCATCACGAAGCTCGTCCTCGACACCGCCCGTTCTGTCCCAGTACTCCTGAAAGAGCTCGTCGTCGACCTGGGATGCATCGATCTTAAGGTCTTTCAGATAGTTCTTGAGGTCTGTGTCAGTCTTGCCATTGCCAAGCTTATAAGCATATGAGTAGTCTTCTGATTTCTGAGTCTTGCCCGAAGCCTTGAAAGCTTCATATGCTTCGTCTGTCATGAAGACCGGGCCGAATGCTTTGGAATTACAGGATGTATCGGAGATCTCTTTGAACGGAGCATCGTAATCGGAGACGACGCCGATGCCGGACACTTTGTAGGATACGCCCGCGATCTCGAAAACATCGCCTGCGTTTATGTTGTGCTCTACTGCGTATCTTTTCTCGACAACGATATCATTCTGAGAAGCAGGCGCGCTGCCTGAGATATAATGGATCTTGTTGATATTGTCTCTGACCTTGAAGAGCCTGACTGTTCCTGATTCTTCCTTGTCAAGCGTGTAGTCCAGGAAGAACTGCTCCTCGACTTCTATTCCCATGGATCTGATGTGATCGATCTCGCTGTCTGTCAGCGGAACAAAGACTTCGAACTCACCGTCTTCGAGGTTGGTCTCTTCTGCGAGTGCTTCAGTACCTCTTGTTAAGGTCTCACCCGAGCCGACGATCGTAACGACGAGGAAGATCGCGAGGGCGATCATGGCAC
This sequence comes from Oscillospiraceae bacterium, assembly GCA_902803365.1. Next base: position 5,772 of record CADCPU010000218.1, on the reverse strand, counting down.
CGAGCATGAAGTATCTTACAAGGTGTTTTCGAAGACTTCTGAAAACACGCTTCCTTAAAACTCTCTGCATCTTACAAGTCCTCCAATTCCGCAGCAGGTACACGTTCGGTGTTGGTGTACTGCTTACTTATGAGGCCGTCCTTGATGTAGATGACTCTGTGGACCATGTTCTTGATCGAGTTGTTGTGAGTTACGATGAGCATTGTCGTTCCGTACTTCTTGTTGATCTTCTCCAGAAGGATCAGGATGTCGCGCGAGGTGTTGGAATCGAGTGCACCCGTCGGCTCATCGCACAAAAGGAGCTTCGGGTTCTTGATCAGGGCTCTTGCGATCGCGGTCCTCTGCTGCTGGCCGCCGGAAAGCTGTGACGGAAATTTCTCAGCGTGTTCCTTAAGACCCAATGTCTCAAGAAGCTCGTCCATATCGAGCGGATCCTTGGTGAGGTAGCGGCAGACTTCAATGTTCTCTCTTACCGTGAGGTTCGGTACGAGGTTATAGAACTGGAAGATAAAACCCAGTGTATCTCTGCGGTAATCGGACAGTGCATCCTTCTTAAGACCCGCGATCTCGAGGCCGTCGATCTTGCAGGAACCGGAGTCGATATCATCAAGGCCGCCGATGCAGTTTAAGAGAGTTGATTTACCTGAACCGGATGTGCCCTGGATGACGCACATCTCGCCGCGCTCAACGCCTGCGGTCACACCCTTTAATACCTGGACATAGCTTCCTCCTTCTCCATAGCTTTTCTTAAGTTCTTTTACTTCCACATACATGTTTCTATTCTCCTTTATATCTACATAACACTGTTATGTTGTTGACCTTTTTAAAGGTGAGACTTGGATCGTCTCACCTTGTATTCAAAAGTTTATGTGTTTTCCAGTACTCCGAACCAGCCGCCGATAATGTATCCGTACATTCCCTTGAGCTGTTTGAGCGCTTCCTTCTCAGTCTTGCAATGAGTGAGAAGATGGATGAAGATCTCGACCTGATCGTGTGCCATCCAATGAACTGCGAACTTATCCTCATTTGTCATCTGACGCTTGGATGAATAACCCTTCATACCTGCGAACAATTCGACATAATGCTTGTTAAGATCATCTGCGACTTCGTCTATTATGTGTTCAAACTGCGAGCCCTGTGACTTGGTTATCAAAAGTTCGTACTCGTCTTTATACTTAAAGAGCAGTTTAACGATCTGAGCTGCAGCCTGCATATCTTCTTCAAGATCTATCGGTCTGCCCGGAACGTAATCCTTAAGTTCAGATATCTCCTCGAGCATATGCGAATTAAGAACGTTGCGAAGTTCCTGCAAAGGTCTGCCGACTACCTTGGCAAAGAGGTCTTCCTTATCCTGAAAGAAGAAATACAGCGCACCGGTCGTGACCCCGGCATCCTTACAGATATTCCTCAAGGAAGCCTTCATGTATCCCTTCTCAATGAATTCCTTCTTGGCACTCATGAGAAGTTTCTCGATTGTCTCTCTGCTCTCTTCGTTACTCATCGTACATGTCCTTGTTACGCAATTAGATAACACCGTTATGTTACGGTTGAGATTATAAACATAACACCGTTATCTTGTCAAGGACTTTTACACGATCTCCCACATGACGCCTGCTTTAATTCGGATAGTTTCTTCATAGTCCCTCCATATGTTCAATTAATAATACGAAGCTTTAAAAGTGTGTATCCCGCCTGATCGAGGATCTCGCGGCAATCCTTCTCGCTAAGTTCGGATTTGCTTCTGAGTTCGACCTTCTTTTGGCCGACGTCAGCCTTTGCCCACATACCGTCGCGGCTGTTGAAACTGTTTTCGACACGGCGCGCACAATTTGAGCAATGCATTCCGTCAACATCAAGGCTATAGAGATACCTGTAGTTATCCTTGTTCTTATCTGAGACTCTTACCTTCTTAGGCGCAGGCTCGCGCTCACCACAGCAGGATGATCCGTAGCGGATCCTTTTTACTGTGCCCCATATAGCTAGTGCTATTATTATTCCGACGATTATATATGCGATCATGAGAGCACCCACGAAAGCCCTGCCGCGAAGGCAAGATAGACGGCTGTATGTATCACATGAGATACCATGTTGTATCCGAAAAGCTGATGGCCTATCAGCTCTTTGGTCTCAGGATAATAGTGCGGGAAAAAGCCTGAATTACAAAGTAAGATCCAGTCAAAGAAAAAGATGTCATAGGCTTTAAGAAGGATCACCATAAGGCCGAATCTCAGGAAGAACTCGGCGAATGTAAATCCGTTATTTACGCCGTCGACCGCACCGATCACGACCGGACCGATATTCATGGCGATCGAGATAAAGGCAAGAATATAGCCCAGCACATGCTGACCCTTAAATCTCTCAGGCTTCGGCTGAACGACTGCAAGAAGGTCCTTATGAGCAGACGAGAAAAAGCGCTTATCCTGAATAAAGCCCACTCCCGACCAAAGCATCAGGAACAGTCCCGCCATTGTAGTTACTGATAAAAGTATCGTTAATCCCATATGATCACCCTGTTTCGCCCTTTTGGGTTAGTCTTCGCTAACCCTTGCCCCGTAAGCAGGGCACCACCGTATGGCGACGCCCTTAGTTAAGTTAGCGCTTGCTAACCGATACACGTTATATCACATGTGAATTCAACTAGTCAAGAGATTTTTTGTTTGCTTCATTACTTCCGCCCGCCGTGCGCGAATCGTTATTCGCACCATGCTCGAAAAGCATTACGGATACATCGCATAAAAATGCCCGATGTATCCGTAATTTTCTTAGTTTTCAAAGGCAAAATCTCTTCGATTACGGATACATTGTATATTTTTGCCCGATGTCTCCGTAATCAAGCCTTGCGCTCTTCCAGAAACGCTACCCTGCCGTTCCTGATGCACAGCTCATAATCGCAGCACTGCTCGATGAGCTCCGGATCGTGCGTTGACACGAGCACAGTCTTCCCTGCACGCGCGAGGTCACGCAACAGGTTGCCGACTTTCTCCATGTGAGAATAGTCAAGTCCTGAGGTCGGCTCATCGAAGAGGAGAAGCTCGGCGCCGGCGGCTATAGCGGAAGAAATGGCAACACGTTGCTTTTGTCCGCCCGAGAGCGCCATCGGATGGGCGTCTTTGTACTGCAGGAGTCCGAGATCGTCAAGGATCTTATGGCACTTCTCTTCATCAGCATCCTTCATGGACAACAGGACTTCGGCCTCAACGCTGTCAGTAAAGAGCTGGTGGTTAACATCCTGCATTACCATATATGATAGTCCGATGAGCTTGCTGCCTTTGTACTCCTTGCCGTCGATAGTGACTCGGCCCGTGCAGTCCTTCTCGAGGCCGCAAAGACAGCGAAGGAATGTCGACTTGCCTGTTCCGTTACTTCCAATAACGGCGATGACCTTACCCTTCGGAAGAATGAGCTGCGGGATACAGAGACTCAGCAGATCTCCGTCTGCTTCGCTGAACTTTTTCTTGAAGATCACATAAGGCTTCTTTTGGTAGGAAAAGTAGAAATCGCGAAGCACGACTCCATCCGTGACATCAGCACTAACAGCACATGAAGGATCGAACCTGAACATCTCGCGGAACTCTTCTTTGAGCATGGCGGGACGAAGCTTCCTGCATGTCGTATCACTGTCGTTAAGACGACGGAATTCGTCGCCTGTCCACTCGTTCTCGATCCTGCCGTTTTCCATATAGATAACGCGGTCGACGAGGTCTCTTAAGTACCAGAGGCGATGCTCTGAGATTATGATAGTCTTGCCCTGCTCTTTCCATTCGCGGATGATCTGACCCAGGCGTTCGATCGAAGCAAAGTCGAGATTTGACGACGGCTCGTCAAGGAGGATGATGCCCGGCATCAGGGCTGCGACAGAGGCACATGCGATGCGCTGTTTTTCGCCGCCCGAGAGCTCGAAAAGGCTCCTGCCCAAAAGTTCCTCGAGCTGCATCTGCCTGACGATCTTGCCCTTACGCTTCAAGATCTCTTCAGGAGCAAGGCCGACGTTCTCGGGACCGAAGACGATCTCGCCGTCAGTGTCGATCGAGAAGAACTGGCTACGCGGGTTTTGGAAGACAGTGCCGACTACTCCGGCTAACTCATAGAGCTCGGTCTCGGCGATCCTGATACCGTCGACCAAGACTTCGCCCGTCATCTCGCCCTGGTAGTAATGAGGGATCAGACCGTTGATGAGCCTTATGATCGAAGTCTTGCCTGAGCCCGATGCGCCGCACAGCAGAACGGTCTGTCCTTTACACACAGACAAGGACACGTTGTTAAGAGTGTCCTGTCCGGCGCCTTTATATCGGTGTGTTACATCTCTTATGTCCACAACTGTATTCATTTTATATATTTAAAGACCACAAAGATGACCGCGACGGCCGTGAAGATCGATGCGAACATGTAGTCCTGTGCTCGAAGCTTCAACTTCTCGACGCTGGTCCTTTTCACCTTTCCTCCCAGCCCCCTTGTTATGGCGGCCGCGGATAATTCATCTCCGATGTTTACGCACGAGAACAGAAGCGGTATCATGCGGAATTCTATCATTCGCACGACATTGCCCTTACCGAGCATTATCCCTCGCATCTTCATCGCATCGCGGATGGCGGCATATTCTTCCTTGATCGTCGGGAAGAATCTCATGACTACCGCGAGTGATATCGTGATGCCGTCAGGCATATGCATCTTCTGCATCGCTGATACGAACTCGTCGATCTTTGTCGTTCGAACGACGTACCAGGCGGTTATCATCGCCGGCATGAACTGCACGATGATAGCGCAGTAGCCGACGATGATCGCCATAAGAAAACCCGTGGAATCTTCGCTTAAACATGTAAAGTTCAAGATCAATGCCGACGAATATAAGATCAGGAATCTGAATGCCGTCGCGTAATGCTTTTCGATCAGCAGGAGCCCGATCGGGATCATGGTCATTGCGATCCTGACGCCCCACAGAAACGGAGTCGTTGCGCTCATCATTACCACGGCCGACACGACAAAGATCATGAACAGTTTTGTTCTCGGATCAAGTCTTAAGTCCATTACACGATACCGGCCTTCTCGAAGTGCTTTCTTACGACTGCCTTACCGATGAATGCGCCGAGGCATCCGAAGACAAAGCACAGGATCAACAGGACGATTATCGTCTTTGAATTGATCGCACGGAAGAGATTATCGCAGTATTCCGCGGAATAGCCGCTCTCGAGAAGTCCCTCTCTGTATGAATCCGCAGTAACGACTACCGGGAAGTAATTGGCACATATCCAGAGGCAGAATACGCCGTAGCTTACTACCGTCTTCTTAAAGCTCTTGTACCTGCCCGATTTCGCGATGAGATCCGCGATGACGCCTGACGCTATTATGAGCGGTGCACCGAGATATCCCATACCCATAACGAACATAATGATAGCGAGAAGGACCGACATGATGCTGAGCATTCCGAACTTGTTGATCTTTGTGTAAAAGAGCATCATCGGGATCGAGCCCACGATCGGGATCATTACAACATAGGAAGCTACGATGTAAGGATGGATGAATCCGAGCATGCCGCATGCGAATTCGACTACGAACAGCAATGCCGTGAATATTCCGATCGTTATGAAATCTTTTGCCTGAAGTTTGTTGTTTGTACTCATATGTACTCTCCTGTAGTTATGAAATTTTCCAACTCACTGCCTGTTTACGGCCCGTGATGAAGTTCTTGTAGATTCCGTCCTGCTTCATGAGCTCGTCATGCTTGCCCTGCTGGACGATCCTTCCCTTATCCACAACTATGATCTGATCCGCATT
>CADCPU010000217.1 GCA_902803365.1 Oscillospiraceae bacterium | reverse complement strand
AAGTATTGCAAAGATTCTTCTACCGCGTAGCATAGCACAGCAGACAACTAAATAAAATCAGTTGCAGATTATTATCTGCCTGTTTGTGCTGCCTTGAATATGAAAAGAGACTGGAAAATTGCTTCTCCAGTCTCTCTTTGGTTTTGTTGTTGGTGCCTCTTCAAGCAAAGCCATTCTTAACTTAATGACATTGCTCTTGCGAAACGGTCTTGGTTTTCGATAAAAAAGTTATGATCAGAGAGCGGAAACCTTTGTTCCGGAAACAGATCCTGCAACTTCCTCAGGGTTAACGATGAGGTTAACGCTCTTAGGTGTGCAGACGAAAGTAGTCTTAACAGCTGTAGGCTCGATCTTACCGTCGAGAGCATAAACTGCACCGCTGATGTAGTCAACGATACGCTGATTGTTAGAGCTGCCTGTAAGGTTGCAGATAACGATATGGCCTTCACGGATATGATCGCAAACGATCTGGCTTGTTCTGATGTCAGAAGGGCTGAGCATTACTACTGTGGATGTTGGCTGCTGATATACAGGTGTAGCCTTGATCTGAGGCTCTTCCTGATAAGGAGCTGCCTCATAATTCTGGAATGCCCATGAGGTATCCTCAACCGGCTCCTCTACGTATTCATTCTCATCAGCATATGCGCCATACTCATCTACAGGCTCTTCATAATCTTCATACTCACCGCCTGTTAAGAACTTCTTAAACTTCTCCATCATACCTGGCATATTACAATTCCTCCTGTTTTTTTGACCCACCACCACGGGTCGTTTTTTAACTATGGTTGGATTGTACTAATAGGCTAGTCAAAAATCCATAATAATTGGGCAATTGCAATAAAACTGTCATTTAATAGGCGTTAAGAGGTCAAATATTACAGAATTGTAACATTAATGCGCGTCTATATATCGTCTGTCACCAAATATAGCTGTGCCGATCCTGATGTGCGTACTGCCGGCCATGATAGCTGCTTCGTAATCCTGGCTCATACCCATGCTGAGGATAGACCAAGCCTCAGGATCTGCAACCTGTGTCCTAAGTTCGTCAAATATCTTTTTGGTGTCTTCGAAAACACTCAGTGCCTGTCCCTCATACTGCTGGATCGGTGCCATGGTCATAAGACCTCTGACCTTAACATTCTGAAGCGCAGAAGCATCCTCAAGCGCCTGAGGAAGATCAGCCGGAGCAAAGCCGTGTTTACTCTCCTCACCCGATACATTTGCCTGTAACAGGACATTTGTAACAATGTTATTTGCACCCGAACGCTTGTCGATCTCCTTAAGAAGATCAATAGAATCGACGGAATGGATCAGTACAGTCTTACCTATGATGTACTTAACTTTATTCTTCTGAAGAGTACCGATAAGATGCCAAGAAGGATCAAGTCCGGCTTCCTTAAGCTCGTCGAACTTAGGCACCAATTCCTGTACCCTGTTCTCACCGAGATCCTTAAGCCCCGCCTTGACTGCAGCTATCGCATGAGATGCAGGAAAGACCTTGGATACACCTATAAGCGTAACCTCTGATCTGTCACGTCCGGCCTTACGACATGCTTCTGAAATATTGGCTTCTACAGTGGCAATTCTGTTACGTGTTATTTCAATAAGTTCATTAATATCTTCCATGTTGATCACACCACCTTGTCTCCCGGCTTGACCGAAGAAGGATTTGTAATAAGAACTGTCTTATTATTAGGGACATTGCCTTCAAAAGGTTTTATAATAGCAAACTCTCTGTCATAGTCCTCAATAAATACGCTTACTTCAGCTGCAAAACCGTCCTGATTGATATAGATACTTGCTACTCCGCGATCATAGTCAGGATTAACGAGACTTGATGTAGGAACGCGAAGTCCTGATGTCGCATTGATGACGATCTCTATATTGACTGTTCTGAGACCGATAAGACTCTCGATGTGACGGCTTGTCGAGAATACAACGAGCAGACCGTTTTCACAAGGAACAGATCTTTCGACCAGGCAGTTATCGATAGTTACGCCCTCGGACGCAACATTGATGTTGTGATACTTCTCAGGAGCAAAATCCTCGACCTTTACATCTTTACCTTCGATATATACTGCAAGGTACTGACGGTCATTCTGAGAGATCCTCGCGATATTTTCATCTTCATCTATATATAGATCAGATGTAATGATACCGTCTGCTTCCGTCATGACCTTCCTTATCTCTTCAGGATCTGCAGTAAGAAGGAAATCAAAACTGAGTTTTTCTTCAAGTCCGTCGAGCTTGTATGAAACGATTCCGGGATTCGGAGCTTCGATCTTGGATGAATTCTTCTCGAGCTGATTCTCATAACTTGATTCATCCTTGTTAAGTATATCAATGCGGTCATCATTAAACTCGATCTTTGACAACTCCTTCTCGCGCTTATCCATGATAACGGAAAGAGAAGATTCATACGAAGAATTGTTATTGAGCCTTCCGTCCATTGCATCCAGTCTCAAAAGATCAACGATAGGCTTGATAGCCTCATCATTGTTTTCATAGATATATTTTGCACCGTCTGCCTTGCCTGATTCGATGACTTCCTGTCTGACTTCAGAGATCTGAGCCTGAGTATTACGAAGGCTCGTAACGACAGATGCCATGCTCTCAGGAACTACAAGAGCGATACGCTGAAGCTTTGCTACACGGCTGCCCTCAGTTGCCTTTGTTACAAGGTCTCCTGTGGTAGAACTCGGTATGACTACTTCATTACGAACGATGAGTGCTGTTGCACCGATAGTGTGCTCAACACGGCCGCTCGATATGAATTCAAACTTCGGCTTAGCTGCAATATAGTCATTAAGATGAAAGATTATAAATACGAGAACTCCAAGGATCGCAGCGGTTGCAAGGATCGCTACAAGTGAATTACGAAGTGAACGCTTGCCTGCACGCGCTTTACGGTTTGGTACACTCTTTACCTTGGAATGCTCCGGCTTGACCTTGGCAGGCTCATCAGCAGTAGGAACTGCCTGAACCTTAGACGGCTCGGTTTTTGCTCTCGGAGCTTCAGCCTTGGCTATTTTCTTTTTCTTCTTATTATTCATCTTTATTCTCCCCAAGAATCAACTGAAAGCATAACTGCCAGTTTGGCCTGCTCATAGACAAGACCGCCCTGCATATATCCGATATACGGAGCACGCAGAGGTCCGTCACAGGAAAGCTCAGATGTCGCTCCCTGTACGAATGTTCCCGCAGCCATTACCACCTGATCCGCATATCCAGGCATATCATCCGGAACAGGCGCAACAAACGAATCAACAGGAGAACAGTTCTGGATCTTCTGGCAGAACTTTACGAGCTTATCAGGATCACCGAATTCGATCGTCTGAACGATATCTCCTCGCTTCTCAGAAGAAGACGGGCTTGTATTAAGACCGATAAGCTCGAACATCTTAGATGCAAATACTGCACCCTTAAGACATTCAGCAACAGTTGCAGGTGCACGGAAGATACCCTGTGCGATAAGACGAGTAAATCCGAGAGTAGGACCTACGTGTGAACCGAGACCCGGAGCCGTGATCCTGTAGGCGACCTTCTCAACGAGATCCTTCTTGCCTACTACATATCCGCCAGTGCTGCAGATTCCGGCACCCGGATTCTTGATAAGAGAACCGCCGCAGATATCCGCACCGAGCTCACATGGCTCATGTCTCTCAACAAATTCGCCGTAGCAATTGTCTACTGCGATAATTATGCGCTGCTTATGCTCGGCAGACCACTTTCTGACTGCCGTTATAATGCTCTTCAAGTCTTCCTCGCGAAGCGCTCTTCTCGTGGAATAACCTCTGGACTTCTGGATAAAGACCATCTTGGTCTTGGAATTGAGTTTGGATACTATTCCCTCGATGTCAGGGGAACCGTCTGCCTTAAGGTCTACCTCATCATATGTCGTACCGTAAGCGATGAGCGAAGCATCATAATCATCGCCGATACCGATCGTCTTCATGAGAGTATCATAAGGTCTGCCCGTAGCGGCAAGGATCTCATCGCCCGGACGGAGAAGTCCGTACAAAATGGCGGATATGGCCTGCGTACCGGAACTGATCTGCATCCTGACATAAGCTGCCTCAGCACCGAATACCTTGGCATAGATCTTCTCGATCATGTCACGGCCCATATCGTCATAACCGTAACCGGTCGTAGCTCCGAGGTGATGCTCGGCAAACCCGAGTTCCCTGAACGCATTCAGGACCTTAAGCTGGTTATATTCCCTGTTTTCTTCAATTTCCTTAAACACAGGCAAAACAGCCTGCATTGCCTCCTCGGCCAATTCGGCTGTTTTGTTGCTGACTCCGTATGCGGAATAAATATCCTTAAGCATCAGATACCGTAAACCTCCTCAGGTGACAGTACCTTTATGCCGTTAGCGTGAAAATATTCAAGTGCTTCTTCGGCATTGTCTACGCGAATTACCACAACTGCATCGGAAGATGCTCTTCCGACAAAAGCATAAAGATACTCGAGTGAAATATTATTCTCGGAAAGTACTGTCAAAGCCTTATTGAGCGTACCCGGCATATCAGGGATGGCCAATGCGATAACGGAGGTCTTGCTGACGGTAAAGCCTGCCTGCTGAAGCACGATCAATGCCTCATTAGGCTTGTCTACGATGATCCTCAAAAGACCGAAGTCAGTTGTATCCGCAATATGCAGAGCTCTGATATCGATATCTGCTTTTGAGAGGACTTCTGTTACTTCAGAAAGCCTTCCGGACTGATTTTCGAGAAAAACATTGATCTGCTTGACCCACATAATGAGTACCTCCCGAGAAGTTTTCTAATATTATAACAATAATACTCGGGTTCGGAAAGAAAAAACTCAGAATCGGAAATATAGGAACGGGCTGAATCCCGCACCCGTCATAAAGCAGATCGCAAGTACAAAGAGCACGGACAGAGCGATCGGTCTGATTGCACTGCCGCACTTGAGCTTTCCGAGTCTCTCACGGATCTTGTCATGAGGGAAAGCAAAGACGATTCCGATCACGATGGCAGTCCAGAAGAGCGGATTAACGATCGCGATCACACTGTTGATCTCGTCAGGTCCCCATGTAACAAGGCCCTTGTAGTATGCTACAGCTGCGCCCATATGATCTGCACGGAACATGACCCAGCCCAATACTGCTACGAGGAGCGCATAGAAATGCTGGAGCCACTTCGGGAGCTTCTCCAGTATCTTGGACAATCCGAGACGCTCAGCAACGAGGAATACTGCATAGAACAATCCCCAGAATATGAAGTTCCAGGAAGCGCCATGCCAGAATCCCGTAAGAAGGAATACTATGCAAAGATTGAGATATGTCCTGAACGTTCCCTTACGTGAGCCTCCGAGCGGGATATATACGTAATCCCTGAACCATGTCGAAAGTGAGATGTGCCATCTTCTCCAGAATTCCTTTACGGACTTGGATACATACGGGAAGTTAAAGTTCTCAACAAAGTCGAATCCGAATATCTTGCCCAGACCGATAGCCATATCAGAATAACCGCTGAAATCATAATAGATCTGAAGCGTATATGCGATTATCGCTATCCACTTAAGAAGCATGGATTCGATCGGGTTGTTAAATACGGTATCTACCAGAGGCGAGAGCTGATCTGCGATAAGGACTTTCTTTGCAAAACCCTTCATAAATCGCAAAGCGCCCGTATAGAACTTGTCAACAGTCAACGTCCTGTTCCTGATCTGCTCTTCGACATCGGTATATCTTACGATAGGACCTGCGATGAGCTGCGGGAACAGCGAGATATAAAGACCCAGATAGAACGGATTCTTCTGCGCCTTGACATCCCCTCTGTAGACATCGATGACATAGGACATGATCTGGAAAGTATAAAACGATATGCCGATAGGAAGCGCCACGGCGTTTTCGGTCAGCAATATTCCCGTGACCCTCATGAATGTTGCCACGAAGAAATTGAAATACTTGTAATAGAACAGGAATCCCAGGTTGAGCGCGACGGATATCAATACCAGCGTAAGCCTCAGAGGCTTGGCTTTGGCCTTCTCTATAAACAGCGCAAGTATGTAATTGACGACGATCGACAACAGCATGAGAAGGACCAGACGCGGCTCGCCCCATGCATAGAAGATCAGAGACATCGCCAAGAGGACATAGTTCTTTGCTTT
>CADCPU010000216.1 GCA_902803365.1 Oscillospiraceae bacterium | reverse complement strand
TCAAAAACTTTTGCCGATTCTTTTGTTTTCTTATTGACAATGCACAAATATTAGACGTACAATAACATTGTTATATAACTTAGTTATTTAGGAGGACGGATGCCACCGCAAGTAAAGGTCCCCAAAGAAGCTATAGTGAATACAGCTTTTGAACTGACCAGGGTGCATGGCTTCGAGAAAGTCACGGCCAGAATGCTCGCGGGAGAATTACACTGCTCCACCCAGCCTGTATTCCATGTTTTTAAGAATATGGATGAGCTGAAGACTGAGGTATATAAAAAAGCTCAATCGTACTTTGAAGAATATATGCTCAAAAAGCCTCCCGATAAGGACACACCTTATTTCTTGACCATGGGTCTCAGATATATAGATCTGGCCAGGAAAGAGAAGAACCTGTTCCGACTACTGAGCACGTCGGACAGCGGGACAAGACTTAAGAGCTTTTATGACCTGGCAGATAACATACCCGTGCCGGTCGACCCCGAAGTCTTCGTTAAGACCTGGATCTTCACGCACGGCATAGCAACCATAATATCGAACAACGAGACCAGGATCTCTCAAAAAGAGATCAAGAAGATGTTAACCGAAGCTTGCGACAGCTTTTATGAATATCACCAAGAACAAAAATAAGGAGGGCAGTATATGAACGATCTGAATTATCATCACAAACCGGTCTTTAGACACAAGTTCAATTTGCTTGAACCCGAGATCTTAATGTGCAAGACAATATGCGCATTGATCGTGCCGGGTGCGTTGTTTTGGGCTATTGAATGGAATAAAGCAGCCATTGTGTTCTTTGGTCTTTCAGGTCTTTTATTTGCTACTCTTATGGTCATGGTCTTGATCGAAGCGTATCAGGATGGCGAGCTTGGCGAATTCTTCATCAGTTTGGATGAAGATAACGAAGAAACTTACGGAATCTGAATAGAATATTGTTTTATTAAAAAGGGCATCGGGCGACCGGTGCCTTTTTTAGTAGTGCTCATAAAACCTTACAACGGATGTAAGTTCACTTTGCCCCCTCCGCGTATTATGATTGAACCATAAGAAAGACAACAGACGACATGGAGGATAAGACAATGAAAGAAATCAGGAATATATACGAACTTACAACAGAAGAATTCGATGAACTCAGAGAATACATGCTCTTTGATGACGAGAACGAGTTTTACGACAGTATCGAAGATATCGACGACAGCGACGTCATCAGAAGATTCGGCAATATGACATTCAGAAAAGAAGACTTCTCCTGCAATCGCAAGCTGACACCTATCAACGGTGATGAGGTACCGTTTGCAAGCTGAAATGACCGACATATCAACCACCACATGAGAGCACCCGAGATCGATGATCACGGGTGCTTTTTCGCGCGCGATGTTATAATGTATATCGAAAAAACGATACGGAGCGGAATATGAGGATAGTATTTATACGCCACGGCGAACCTGATTATGAAAATGACAGTCTCACGGCAGATGGCATCAAGCAGGCTGAGGCTTGTGCCCAAAGACTTAAAAAAGAGGGAATTACAGAGATCTATGCATCTCCCTGCGGCAGGGCTGCGCTCACTGCATCTTATACGGCCAAAGAGCTGGATCTTCCCGTAACTACACTCGAATTCATGCGCGAGATAACCTGGGGCGGCCCAAACGTTCCGTATAACGGGCATCTCTGGACTTTGAGCAACATAATGATCGATAAAGATGACTTCGATTTTGACAGGGAAGATTGGAAAGAGCATCCGTTCTTCAAGGAAAACAAGGTGACGAAGTGCTATGAGCATGTAGTCGAGGGCTTTGAAGAGTTCCTTAAGGGATTGGGCTTAAGGAAAGAGGGAAGAAGGTTCTTCTGCGAGGAAGACAACGACAAGACGATCGCGATCTTCAGTCACGGCGGATCCGGAGCCTGTGCGCTTTCAAGCTTGCTGTCGCTGCCTTTTCCGTATGTGAGCGTCGTATTCCCGTACGGTTTTACTTCAGTGATCATCGTTGATATCGAGATGTGCAAAGGACATCATACACACCCGGTCGTTGAACTCTTCAATGACATGGCACATGTGGTCGGAAGAAGGAATAATGTCGTCTTCCAGGAGATATCCGAGTAACGCCTGGGTCTTTACTGGCAAGAACGGGAAAAAGTATTATAATTGTCGTGTTATAAATTCTATTTACGGAGATCTAAGATATGGCCGACGATAATCAGACACCGCGTAAGAAACTCTTGGTTACGGGATCCACATTCCCAAGGTGGGAAGGAGATACCGAGCCCCGATTCGTATTGGATATGTCGGCTTCACTTGCCAAGCTTTACGATGTGACCGTGCTCGTACCTGCAGCTCCGGGAGCAGCTGATACGGAAGTCATGGACGGCGTCAAGGTCGTAAGATATCACTATTTCCCTATCCATAAGTGGGAGACGCTCTGCTATCCGGGTGCTATCGTTCCGAGGATCAAGGAGAAGAAGGTCAGGGCATTCCTGGTCCCTTGTCTTATGCTCGCTCTCTGGCATAATGTCCGTAAATATGAGAAAAACATGGATTTTGTACAGGCTCATTGGATCATTCCGCAGGGAATCGTTCAGTCCTACTGCAAGAAGCCTTATATGGTGACCTGTCACGGAAGTGACGTTACTTCCCTGAATAAGGGATTTATGTTGAAACTCAAGAAGAGATGCCTTGAGAAGGCCTCTTACGTAACTTTTGTATCGAAGTTCCTGAGCGATTATTCCGAGCGGATCACTCATATCGACAACAAGAGCATCCTTTCCATGGGTGTAAGAGGTTGTGAGTTCGGTCCGCAGTACAGGGTCGAGAACTTCTTCGGTCAGAACGGAAAGAAGGTCGTCCTCTTTGTAGGAAGACTTGCTGAGATCAAGGGTGTAAATTTCCTTATCGAAGCAATGAAGGGAATAGACGCAAAGCTCGTAATCGCAGGTGACGGTCCGATCAAGGCTGACCTTGAGGCTCAGGCAAGGGAAGCGGGAATCGATGCTCTGTTCCTGGGCAGCAAGACACATGATGAATTAAGGACTATATTTGCTTCGGCTGATGTATTTGCAGCACCTTCCGTAAAGAACAAGGAAGGTGGTATGGAAGGCTTGGGACTCGTAAATCTGGAGGCGATGAGCAGCGGACTTCCTGTTATCGCGAGTAAGTACGGCGGAATAATCGAAGTCATAAGGGATCACGACAACGGTCTTCTGATCGCAGGTGATTCCGTAGAAGAGATCCATAAGGCACTGTTGGAAGTCGTATCAGACGATGCTTTGGCTGAAAAACTCAGGACTAACGGTCTTGAGACTGCAAAGAAGTACGACTACGACTATCTTGCACGCGAATACGGCAAGTGCCTCGAGAGCATGCTCTGAAACTGATATCACCAGATATTGAACAGTATCTTTATCTTGTACTTAAGGAGAGATTCTTTCTCACCGCGGAAGTACGGGTTATTTGAAACCAGCAGTTTTCTCTTGATCTTACCGTCTGTCAGGTACTCATAATGTTCTTTGGTTGCCTGAAGATCTTCAGGTGAGAGAAGATCCGAGAATAATTCTACGACCAGCTTACAGGTATCGCTCCTGTGCCTGGTCTTTTTCTTTACGAAGAGAGTTGTATAGTCGGCCTTGAACTTCTGGATAAGGTTCTTGCGCTCAACCGTTCCGACTTCATTTGCGGAATGGATCCTGTACTTGATATAAGAATCTGGATCGTAGATGACCGTTCCCGTGATGGCAGCGATGAGGATAACCCAGACATCGTGGATCCTGATCTTGAAGAAAGATTCGTCAGGACGGTATCTCTTCTCTGCCACGATCTTCTGAAGGGCGTTGTTCCATACGAAGGTACAGCCTGCGAGCTTATTCGTGCAGATGATGTTGCGGTACCCGTGAGCAGGTTCAGAATGGTACCTGATGTCGTACTGTTCACCGTTTGAATCTACAAGGAGCTGATTCGAAGCATAGAGGACCGGACCGCTCTTTTCCTCGATCATGTTGATCGCGGTTATTATCTTGCGCGGAAGCCATATGTCGTCCTGGTCACAGAAACAGTAGTAATCGAAAGTATCCGGAGCGCCATAGAGGAGACGCATAAAGCTTATGCCTACTCCGCAGTTGGGTTCGGGCTTGACGACGACACGCGGGTCATCCTTGTATCTGGTATTGAGAAAGTCAACGGTCCCGTCTTTGGATCCGTCATCCCTGACAAATATGGTGACGTCGACTTCTTCCTGAGCAAGGACACTGTCGATCTGTTCTTCGATATAGCGCGTTCCGTTATAAGCGCTGAGAAGCACTGCAACTGTTTTCATAGAACCCTTCTTGTGATATAATCAGTCTTTGTTTTACAATGTATTATTATACATAATAAAGAGAAAAAATAAATGTGCCGTGTCGTGATACCGTCCGGCATATTGTCTGAAGGTAAATAGCAAGTATATGTATGACAGATTGAAAAAATTGGCCAGGCAGAGCAAGATCTTCCGATTCTTTCTGAATGCTCTCTTTGTATTGCATGGCGTAATGACAAGTTTGGTATTCCTGCTCTTTAAGATCCTGCCGGTAAAGAAGAATAAGATCGTCTGCTGCAGCGCTAAGGGCAGAAGATACGGCGATAACCCCAAATACATAGTAGACCGCCTTATCGAAAAAGGCGCAGATGCAGATATCATATGGCTTACGAGGACGCCTGAGGATTCGGGAGTTCCGGAGCCTGTCAAGGTAAAGAAGTACGCGTACTTTTCAGAGATCTATCACCTTTCCACGGCTGCAGTCTGGCTTGACAGCCACACTAAGCCATACGGAACTCTTAAGAGGAAGAATCAGCTCTATAT